>DAICZL010000096.1 GCA_027311165.1 bacterium | reverse complement strand
GGGATGTACATCCCTTCCTCGAACACCGAGCGGCCTTCGGGTCCCATGCCGAGGCCGCCGACGTCGATCACATGCGCGGTATTGGCGAACAGCCCGACGATGCGTCCCGCGCGGAAGGCCGGGCTCACCACGGTCAGGTCGTGCAGATGCCCGGTGCCGAGCCAGGGATCGTTGGTGATGTAGTGATCGCCCGGCTGCATGGTTTCGGCGGGGAACTTGGCCAGGAAATGCCCGACGCTCTCGGCCATGGAATTCACGTGCCCGGGCGTGCCGGTCACCGCCTGCGCCAGCATCCGCCCCTGCAGGTCGAAGATGCCGGCGGACAGATCCCCGGCCTCCCGGACCGTGGTGGAGAACGCGGTGCGGATCATGGTCTGCGCCTGCTCCTCCACCACCGCGATCAGCCGGTTCCACATGATCTGCCGGTGGATCTGCGCCAGCGCGCCGGTCTGCTCCGCCATCAGCCTTGCTCCAGAACCAGGTAGCCGAACGGATCGACGCTTGCGTGCCAGCCGGGACCGACCAGGGTGGAGGTCTCGTCCTCCGCCACGATCGCCGGGCCGGCGATGCGCGTGCCCGGGCCGAGCGCGGCGCGGTCATGGATCGCCCAGTCCGCGGTCTCCCCGGTCGCGGTGTCGCGCACGCGCCGGGTGGAATGCGGGGGCCCCGCCACGGCCTCGGCCGCGACCGGCGGCGCGGGCGGGGTGGCGATGGTCGCGACCACCACGGCGAAGCTGAGGATCTCGACATCCGATCCCGGCACCGGGCGGTCGTAGAACCGCGTGTATTCGGCATCATAGGCGGCGCGGATCGCGGCGATATCCGCGACCGTCAGGGTCTCGCCCGGCAGCCCCACCGGGATCTCGTGGCCCTGGCCGACATAGCGCATATAGGCGGTGCGGGTCTGGCGCGTGGGCGCGCCGAAACTGCCGGCCGCCACCACCCCCTCCGCTTCCGCCGCCATCGCCGCCAACAGCGCGTTCACCGCATCGAGGTCGAAGGTCGAAAACCGCTGATACAGGCTGCGCACCACCTCGTAGCCCACCGGAGCACGCAGGAAGCCGATGGCGCTGCCCACCCCGGCGCCGGCTGGCACCAGCACGCGGGAGATGCCGATCTTTTCGGCCACCCGGGTCGCGTGCACCGGCCCGCCGCCGCCGAAGGCGATCAGGGTGCGGCCCTCATAGGTCTTGCCGGACTCGATCGCGTGCACCCGCGCGGCATTGGCCATGTTCTCGTCCACCATCTCGATCACGCCGAGCGCGGCCATGGCCGGATCGAGCCCGAGCGGATCGCCCACCCCGGCCGCCAGCGCGCCGCGCGCCGCCGCCATGTCCAGGCGCAGCGCCCCGCCGGCGAAGTTCTCGGGGTCGTAGCGGCCCAGCACCAGATTGGCATCCGTCACGGCCGGATACCGCCCGCCACGGCCATAGCAGGCCGGGCCAGGATCGGCGCCCGCACTCTCCGGCCCGACCGCGATGCGCCCCATGGCATCGACCGCGGCGAGCGAGCCGCCGCCGGCGCCGATCTCCACCATCTCGATCACCGGTATGCGCAGCGGCAGGCCGGAGCCGCGGCGGAACCGCCCGACCCGCGCCACCTCGAAGCTGCGGGCGGTCTGCGGGCGAAAATCGTCGATCAGGCAGACCTTCGCGGTGGTTCCGCCCATGTCGAAGGACAGCACCCGGTCCAGGCCGCATTGCCGGGCGATGTCGGCCGAGAAGATCGCCCCGCCGGCGGGCCCGCTCTCCACCAGGCGGATCGGGAAGCGGCAGGCGGTCTCGATCGTGGTCAGCCCGCCGCCCGACAGCATCAGGAAGACCGGCGCGGCAAGGCCGATGGCCTGCAACTCGGCCTCCAGCCGGCGCAGATAGCGCGCCATCAGAGGCTGCACATAGGCATTCGCGGCGGTGGTGGAAAACCGCTCCCACTCGCGCATCTCCGGCGAGACCTCGCTGGACAGCGAGACCGGGATGGCGGGCAGTTCCGCCTCCAGCACCGCGCGCGCGGCGCGCTCATGCGCCGGGTTGACGAAGGCGTGCAGAAAACCCACCGCGATGCTCTCCACGCCCTCCGCGCGCAGGGTGGGGACCAGCGCGCGCAGCGCCGCCAGATCGAGCGGCAGCAGCACCTTGCCCTCGTTGTCCAGCCGTTCCGGCACGGGCAGGCGCAGATAGCGCGGCACCAGCGGCTCGGGCAGCACGATGTTCAGGTCGTACTGGTCGTAGCGGCTCTCATTGCCCATCGCCAGGACGTCGCGGAAACCCTCGGTGGTGATCAGCGCGGTGCGCGCGCCCTTGCGCTCGATCAGAGCGTTGGTGGCGAGCGTGGTGCCGTGGATGACCAGGGCGATATCGGCGGGGACCAGGCCGGCGCTGCGCAGGATCGCCGCCACCCCCGCCATCACGCCGCGTTCAGGTGCCGCCGGCGTGGTCAGAACCTTGGTGGTGACGCGAACCCCGTCATGTTCCAGGGCGAGGTCGGTGAAGGTGCCGCCGATATCGACGGCCAGGCGCGGAGCTGGCATGGAGTCCACTTTTAGGGCTGAACCGCAGTGAAACCCTTGTGCTCCGATGTGGCAAGGGCCGCCTGCCGGGCCTGGGGCGGGGCCGACGCATGACGCAGAGACCGGGTCCTCCACCGATCAGCCCGCCACCGATGACGCCCTCGAGGCTGATCGCGAGCGGGCTGGGCAGCGGCCTGCTCGGCCGCGCGCCGGGGACCGCCGGCTCCCTGCTCGCTTTGGCGCTGGGCGCGGGGCTGATGGCCTGGTCACCGTTCGCGCTGCCGTTCGCGATCCTGGCAGTGCTGCCGGTCGGGCTCTGGGCGATCACCGCGGCCGGGGGGACCGCGGATCCGGGCTGGGTGGTGATCGACGAATTCGCCGGCCAGTGGATCACCCTGCTGGCCTTGCCCGCGCCCTCGCCACTCGGGCTGCTGCTGTGTTTCGGTCTGTTCCGCATGCTCGATATCGCCAAGCCAGGGCCGATCGGCTGGTCCGAGCGCCTGCCCGGCGCACTTGGCGTGATGGCTGACGACATCGTGGCCGGGGTGATCGGCGCCGCCGCGATCTGGTGTGTCACAGCCCTTCTGGGACCGATTCCCGGCTGACGGAACCAACGGTCGGTGCCATGCTGCGCAACGATCGACAAACCGGGGTCCGTATTATGTTGCGCGCGATTATCGAACCGGACGCGCTCGTGAGCGTCGCCGAGCGGCGGCGCGCGGGTCGCGACCTTCGTAAACAGGTACCCCGGATCCACCACGCCGCCTGGTCGCCACCGCGCGACCGCCCCGATCCGGTGCAGGTGCTGATCGAGACCGGGCGGCACCGGATCCCATCGCTGCTGCCGCTGCGCTATGGGCGGATGCGACCCTCCCCGCTCACCTTCCTGCGCGGCGCCGCGGCGGTGATGGCGGCCGATCTTGCGACCATGCCGACGAGCGGCATCCGCGTGCAGGCCTGCGGGGACTGCCATCTGATGAATTTCGGCGTCTATGCCTCACCAGAGGGCACGCCAGTCTTTGATATCAATGATTTCGACGAGACGCTGCCTGCCCCCTTCGAATGGGATGTGAAGCGTCTGGCAACCAGCTTCGCGGTGGCCGGGCGCGGCGCGGGCCTCGCCGAAAAGGCCTGCCGGGGCCTGGCGCGCGGGGTGGCGCTCGCCTACAGGCTGCACATCGCCGAGTTGCTGCGGCTTTCGCCGCTCGAGGCCTGGCGCACGCGCATCGACCTCGCTGCCGCGATCGCCGGCATCGCCGATGCCAGGCTGCGCGAGCGGGAGGAGCGGCGGCTGCAGACCGCCGTCGAGGCGTCCCATCGCGGCTATCCGCGGCTGATCGAGCGCAGCCCCCGGGGCCTGCATATCCGGGAGAAGCCGCCCACGATCTTCCCCCTCGCCGGGCGCGAGGACGTGGTGCATGAGCGCGCCGCCCGCACCGCCTTCGACTCCTACAAGGCGACGCTGCAGGAAGACCGCCACGTGCTGATCGACCGCTACCGGCTGGTCGATGTCGCCTTCAAGGTGGTCGGCATCGGCAGTGTCGGGACGTTCTGCGCGATCGGGCTGTTCGCGACCGCCGACGGGGACACGCTGTTGCTGCAGATCAAGGAAGCCGACCGGTCGGTGCTCGCCCCCTACGCCGGCGCCAGCGTCTATGCCAACCAGGGCCAGCGCGTGGTCACCGGCCAGCGCATGATGCAGGCGGTGGCCGATGTGTTCCTGGGCTGGACCGAGGCGCCGGGCGATGACCGGCATTGCTATGTACGCCAACTCAAGGATTCCCGGCTGGCCGCGATTGGGATCGACCTGCAGGAGGCGCTGCTGCCCTATTACGCGCAGCTTTGCGGGCGGACGCTGGCCCGCGCCCATGCCCGATCGGGTGATGCTGCGATGATCGCCGGCTATGTCGGCAGTGGCGGGGCGTTCGATTCGGCGATCGCGGATTTCGCGCTGGCCTATGCCGACCAGACCGAGCGGGACTGGCGGCTGTTCCAGGACGCGATCAGGTCCGGCTGGATCGCGGCGGCGGAGGACGCGTGATCGGGCCGGCGATCCTGGACCAGGCGGCAGCACTGCTGGCGGTGTGCCGGGCGCGCGGGCTCATGCTCGCCACCGCCGAGAGCTGTACCGGCGGGCTGATCGCCGCAGCGCTGACCGCCATCGCCGGTTCCTCCGACGTGCTGGACCGGGGGTTCGTGACCTATTCCAACGCCGCCAAAACGGCGATGCTGGGTGTGCCGGCGGGGCTGATCGCCGCCGAGGGCGCGGTAAGTGAAGCGGTCGCCACCGCTATGGCGCAAGGCGCGCTGGACCGGTCGGACGCGGATATCGTGATCGCGGTGACCGGCATCGCCGGGCCGGGTGGCGGCAGCGCGGACAAGCCGGTGGGGCTGGTGTGGTTTGGCCTGGCGCGGCGCGGCCAGCCTGCCCTGGCCATACGCCATGTGTTCCCCGGCGATCGCGGCGCGGTGCGGGAAGCGACGGTGGCCTGCGCATTGGAGATGGTGCGGGACAGCGTGTAAACGCGGCCGCGCGCCAGGCAGCGGTTGCGGCAAGGCCGGCCCGAGCCTCTCGGGGCCTTCGCCGCGGTCCGGATCCAGCTTATTTTCCGCGCGTTTCCTTCGATCCTGGCGCGGCCCGGTCCATATAGCGGCGGGCAGCTTCGTTCATGATCCCGCGCATCACCCGGCGAAAGCCTTCCACCGCACCACCACCGGCCTCGCGGAACGCCCCCGACAGCCGTTCGCGCTGTCGCTCGTACAGCCGCCGCTCCAACGCCTCGCCGCTCTCGGTCAGGCGCAGCAGCCGCTGGCGCCGGTCCGCTCGCCCCGGGTTCGTCGTCACCAGCCCGCGCTCGGACAATTCGGCGACCACCCGCGCCAGGCTCTGCTTGGTGATCCCCAGAATTCCCAGCAATTCGCTGACCGGCAGGCCGGGGTTGCGTCCGATGAAATGCAGGGCCCGGTGATGGGCGCGGCCCAGACCGAGTTCCTCCAGCACCTCATCGGCGGCATGGGTGAAATCACGATAGGCAAAGAACAGCAGATCCTGGGCCAGGCGGATCTCCTCCTCGCGCAGAAACAGCAGGCTTACCCCCGCGGCCGCGCCCGTACTCCTGCCCGGCGCGCGACCCGGCGCCTCGCCCTTCAGCTCGGACATGGCTGACATTCCTCGATCTTACGGCAGGTTTATTGACTTAACAGACCATACACCATAGCGTCGCGCAGGATAGAGAAACAATGTTGCGAGGAACCCCGCAAATGACGCTCGTTCCTTTCGATGATCGCGATGGACTGATCTGGTGGGACGGGGCGATGGTCGCCTGGCGCGACGCCAAGCTGCACGTTCTGTCGCATGGCCTGCATTATGCCAGCGCCGTGTTCGAGGGGGAACGCGCCTATGGCGGGCACATCTTCAAGCTGCGGGCTCATACCGAACGGCTGATCGGATCGGGCCGGCTGCTCGGCTTCGAGATCCCCTGGACCGCCGAACAGATCGACGCGGCCTGCAACCAGGTGCTGGCGGCCAATGGTCTGACCGATGCCTATATCCGCCCGATCGCCTGGCGCGGCGCCGAGCAACTGTCGGTCTCGGCCCAGAAGACGAAGATCCATCTCGCCATCGCCACCTGGCCCTGGCCCAATCTGTTCGGCGCCGACCGGATGGCGGGGGTGCGGCTGGGCATGGCGGAGTGGCGTCGCCCGCATCCTCAGACGGCGCCGACCGCGTCCAAGGCGGCGGGGCTGTACATGATCGGCACATTGTCCAAACATACCGCCGAAGCGGCCGGCTTCCAGGACGCCCTGATGCTGGACTGGCGCGGCCAGGTGGCCGAGGCGACCGGGGCCAATATCTTCTTCGTGATCGATGGCGACATCCATACGCCGACGCCGGATTGCTTCCTGGACGGCATCACCCGCCGCACGGTGATGGGCATCGCCCGGCGCCATCAGATGAACGTGATCGAACGCGCGATCCAGCCCGAGGAGATGGTGCGGGCGAGCGAAGTTTTTCTTGCGGGCACTGCCGCCGAGGTGACACCGGTTCGTCAGATCGGCGAGCTGAGCTTCACTCCGGGACGGATCACCGAAACCCTGCTCGCCGATTACGAAGCACTGGTGCGGCTTTCGCCGGCCGAGGTGGCACGGATCGCCGCCTGATCAGGGTCGATCAGCGGGTTCCGGCCTGGATCCGGAACCCGCCATCCCCCATGGGCGGTATCGGCAGCGTGTTTGATGATCGAAGGCGCGGGGACAGCACTCCGTGGCCCGACAGTCAAACAAAGGTCTGATCTGCCGCTCAGAAATCCATCACACCAGCCTGTCTCAATCGTGCCAGCACCGGCAACAGAGGCAGCCCAATAATAGTGAAATAATCGCCGGTAATCGCCGTGAACAACTGGGCTCCTGGTCCTTCCAGCCGGTAGCCGCCGACGCAATGCCAGATCGCTTCTCCTTCCTGGCGCAGATAGGTCTCAAGGAACGCGTCAGAAAAATCCCGCATCGTCAGCTGTGGCTGTTCCACATGCTGCCACTGCCAGGCCGACCCCTGTTGGCAGACGACCGCGGTAACCAGGCGATGGGTCCTTCCGCGCAGAGCGATCAGCTGTCGCCTGGTGCTATCCTCGTCCTCAGGCTTGTTGAACCAGCGCTTTTCGCAGACCAGCAGCTGATCGGCCCCGATCACGATCGCGTCAGGCTTTTCCGTGGCGATTACCGCTGCCTTCTGCCGTGCGAGTTCCAGCGCAGCATCCGCCGGCGCCATACCAGCGGCCAGCGCCGCCTGTTTGATCGCCGCCTCATCGATGCGGGCCGGGCGCACGTCCAACTGCAGACCCGCGGCACGCAGCATCGCGCGACGGGCTGTCGAGGCGCTGGCCAGTATCACCGCCGGCATTGCTCTCCGATCAGCCGGGGGGTCCGGCATTGGCCGGTCCAAGATCCGCGACGGGAAAAATCGGGCTCTGCCGGAGATAGCCCGGCCGGCCATCGGGCCGACGAACAGGGTTTCACCTGGCGTCAGGCCGGACCTGCCAGGGCCTTGCGCTGCCGGTCGTGCCAGCCGTCCATCAATTGCAGCACGGTCGCCGCCGTCTCCTCGATCGAGCGGCGGGTGACATCGATCACCGGCCAGCCGCGCCGCGTGCAGAGCCGGCGCATCCACAGCAATTCGGCCTTCACCGCGTCCCGATCGACATATTCGGTGGTATCGTGGCGGATCAGTCCGGGCTGGGTGCCGGCCCCGATCAGGCGCAACCGGTGGCGACGGATCTCCACCAACGCATCGGCCTCGAGCGTCAGCCCGACCACCGGACAGGTCGGCTGTTCCAGACCGGGCGGGTCCGGCAGACCGGGCACCAGAGGGATATTGGCGGCCTTGATCCCGCGATTGGCAAGGTAGAACGAGGTCGGGGTCTTGCTGCTGCGGGAAACGCCGACCAGCACCACATCGGCCTCGGCGATCCCGGCCTGCATCTGGCCGTCATCATGAGCCAGCACATAGTGCATCGCATCGATGCGCCGGAAGTAATCGGCATCCAGCACGTATTGCCGACCGGGCCTGGCCATCGCGTTTTCGCCGATCTGTTCGGCCAGCATCGCCAGCACCGGATCGAGCACGTTCAGCACCGAGATTCCCAGGCGATGGCAGGTGGTGTCCAGATCGCTGCGCAGAGCACGATCCATCAGCGAGGACAGGACCGGCCCGGGCTCCGCCTCCAGCCCCTCCAGCACGCGGTGCAGCTGGAAGCGGGTGCGGATCAGACTCCAGCGATGATAGGTGATCGCGGCATGCTCGAACTGCGCGACCGTCGCCCTTGCGATGGAATTCAGGGTCTCTCCGGTCGCATCGGAGACGAGGTGCAGGTTGATCCGGTCTGGGGCCATGGCAGCGAGGATAACGGGGATAAGTGGGGCCTGCACCTCATCATTGCAGAGACGAGAAGACAAGCCGGGATAACCCAGCCTGAAGCAGGGTCCCGGGACCACAGCAGGGATTCCGCCCCGGGCTTCGGGACGAACCGGCATCTACCTCCCCAATCAACCGGTTGGTAGGTCTGGCTGCTGTGGACAAACGGCGGAGCGATCCCGGGGAACCGGGTACCCCCTGATCCACAGGGCTCTACCCCTATCAACCGACTATCTTTTTTCTCTTTCCTTGTTAAGGAAGGCCGATGAACGAGCGACGCCAGGACGAAACGGCTGGACCGAGCGCCACGGGCGACCGTCCGGGCCTGCTGTTGCGGGTGCTGGCCGGAGAGGCGGTCTGGCCGCCCCCGGTATGGCTGATGCGCCAGGCCGGACGGTACCTGCCCGAATACCGGGCGGTGCGGGCGCAATCGCCGGATTTCGTCGGCCTGTGCACCACGCCGGAACTGGCCACCGAGGTCACGTTGCAGCCGATCCGGCGCTACGGCTTCGATGCGGCGATCCTCTTCAGCGATATCCTGATGCTGCCCTGGGCGCTCGGCCATGGCCTGGCCTTTCGCGAAGGCGAGGGTCCGGTGCTGCCCCGGCTGCGGGACCAGGCGGGGAGCGAGGCGCTGGACCGGAACCGGCTGGCCGGTGCGATTGCGCCAATTCTGGAAACGGTGGAGCGGGTGCGGGCGGCGCTCGATCCGGCCACGGCGCTGATCGGTTTCGCCGGCAGCCCGTTCACGGTGGCCTGCTACATGGTCGAGGGCGGCGGATCGAAGGATCACGCCGCCACCCGTGCCATGGCCTATGGCCAGCCGGCGCTGTTCGCCGCCCTGATCGCGGTGCTGACCGAGGCCAGCATCGATTACCTGGCGGCGCAGATCGCCGCCGGGGCGGATTGCGTCATGCTGTTTGACAGCTGGGCGGGGGTGCTGTCCCCGGCGCAGTTCCGGGCCCATGTGATCGCACCGACTCGGCAGATCGTGGCGGCGTTGAGCACACGGTTTCCCGGCGTGAAAGTGATCGGCTTTCCGCGCCTGTCGGGCACGCTGCTCGGCGAATATGCCGCCATGACCGGCGTGGCCGCGGTGGGAATGGACAGCGCGAGCGATCCGGTTGTGCTGGCCGGGCTGGTCAGCCCGAAGGTCGCGTTGCAGGGCAATCTCGACCCCCAGGCTCTGGTTGCCGGCGGGTCGGCGATGGAGTCCGAGGCGCATGCCATCCTGGGGGCCCTGCGTGGCCGGCCGCATGTGTTCAATCTGGGTCATGGCATCGTGCCGGAAACCCCGCCTGCCCATGTCGAAGCCCTGGTGAAGCTGGTGCGGGCCGCTTGACGTGGCGTCCGGCCCGGCCACCTTGACAGACATGAATATGCTCTCGCGCAAGCCCCGGGTGGCGATCGTCCTGTTCAACCTCGGCGGGCCGGATCGGCCGGAATCGGTTCGGCCGTTTCTGGTCAACCTGTTCACCGACCCGGCCATCCTGCGGGTGCCGTTCTTCCTGCGCCCGTTGCTCGGCCGGGTGATCGCGCGCGCCCGGCAAAAGCCGGCAAGCGAGAATTACGCGTTGCTGGGCGGGCGCTCACCGCTGCTTGACCTCACCAACGAGCAGGCGCGGGCGCTGGAAGCGGCACTGCCGGAGCTGGACGCGCGATGCTTCGTCGCGATGCGCTACTGGCATCCGTTCAGTGATGAGACGGTTGCCGCCGTGCGGGACTGGGCGCCTGACGAGATCGTGCTGCTGCCGCTCTATCCGCAATATTCCACGACCACCTCCGGCAGTTCGCTCACCGCCTGGCGGGAAGCCGCGGCAACCCAGGGGCTGGTCGTGCCGACCACGGCGCTGTGCTGCTGGTATGCCGACCCGGGTTATGCCGCGGCCACTGCCGGGATCCTGCGTCAGGCCTGGCAACAGGCCCGTGCCGCGCTGGATCCGGCGGTGCCGCTGCGGGTGCTGTTTTCGGCGCATGGCCTGCCCGAAAGCATCGTCAAGGCCGGAGACCCCTATCAGTTCCAGGTGGAACGCACGGTGGCCAGCGTGCTGAAATCCTGGACCCCTCCAGAGGGTGACTGGCGCATCTGCTATCAGTCCCGCGCCACCCCGCAGCGTTGGATTTCGCCCAGTACCGAGGAGGAGATCGAGCACGCGGCCGCCGCGAAAACGGCCTTGCTGGTGGTGCCGATCGCCTTTGTCTCCGAACATTCGGAGACCCTGGTCGAGCTCGACGTGGAGTATCGGGATCTGGCCGAAAAGCTCGGTGTGCCGGATTATTTCCGGGTGCCGGCGCAGAACTCCGATCCGGGGTTCATCGCTGCTCTGGCCGGGCTTGTGCGCAATGGCCGTCTGCACGGACCGGGCCTGTGCAGTTTCGTCGGCCGGCGGACCTGTCCACGTGCCTTTGGCGATTGCCCGCATGCCCGTGCCGGCACTCCCCCGGTGGTCGAACCCGCACTGGCGAGGGTTGCATGATCAGGACCCGGCTGCCGCTTGGTCTGGTCATTTTCGACTGCGACGGGGTGCTGATCGACAGCGAGGGGATCGCGAGCCGGCTGGTCGCGCGTGAGCTGACTGCGCTCGGCTGGGCTCTGACCGCCGAGCAGGCGCAGGCAAGATTTCTGGGCATGACGCTGACCGACATGATCCCGGCCATCGAGTCACGGACCGGGCGGGCGCTGCCCGAAGGATGGACCGATCGCCTGGCACGGCTGCTGGTGGCGGCAATGACGGAGGAGGCGGCACCGATGCCGGGGGCGGTGGCGCTGTTGGAGGCGACGAGCGCGCTCGGTTTGCCCTGGCGCATCGCGTCTAATTCCTCGCATCCGGAGATGGTGGCCAAGTTCAGTCGGGCAGGGATCATGGCGATGGTGGCGGGGCGGGTGCACAGCGCCCACGACGTGGGTCGTGGCAAGCCGGCGCCGGATGTCTATTTCGCCGCCGCCGCCGCTGCCGGGGTGGCGCCCGATGCCTGTCTGGTGGTCGAAGATTCGGTGCCTGGCGTACGTGCGGCGGTAGCAGCCGGCATGGAGTGCCTGGGTTTCGCACCGGCCGGTGGTAGTCACGCGTCGGCGCTGCTCGAGGCCGGGGCAATGTTGTTCAGACAGCTCGAGGAACTGCCAGAGCGGTTCCGCCAGGCGATGGGAGTGACGGTGTGATCGGTTCGGCCTTGCTCGCGGCTCATCTTTGGATAAAGGCGGCCCATGTTGCCGCGATCATCGCCTGGATGGCCGGGCTGTTCTATCTGCCAAGACTGTTTATTTATCATTGTGAAGTGCCTCGCGGCAGTGCCGAGAGTGAGCGCTTCAAGGTGATGGAGCGGCGGCTTCTGCGTCAGATCATGAACCCGGCCATGATCGCCAGCTGGGTGTTCGGATTGCTGCTGGTGGCGACCCCCGGGCTGATCGACTGGCATGCCGGCTGGTGGCATGTGAAGTTGCTGGCGGTAGTGCTCATGACGGGTGCGCATGGCGCGCAATCGTCCTGGCGGCGGGCGTTCCTGGAGGACCGCAACACGAAATCGGCGCGGTTCTATCGCTTCGCCAATGAAGTGCCGACGGTGCTGATGCTGGTGATCGTGGTGATGGTGATCGTCCGGCCGTTCTGATCGGGCTATCCGACCGGGAAACAGCGATACCCCTCCGGTGGCTCGGATTCCTGAGTGGCTTTCAAAGGTGAGGGGTCTTCCGGCTTTTCGCGGCACGCGATGACGGTCGGTCCCCGGGGGGATCCGATGCACCCGGCCGCCCGAACTCTCCCGATGTTCACGATATTGACGTCGCTGATCCGGCCACCTATATACCCGTCGCTTTTCCTGGGTTGCCTTTGTCTGGCGCCCGCTATTCTTCTCCACCGGGATCAGGTCAGGTGCCGCTTCAAGGCGGCTTGTACCCTTCGAGCGGGTCGTCCCGCCTCTGTCCCGGATTTCTCTCCCTGCCGACCCATCCGAGGCTGTCCTGATGCATCTGGCCGAACTCAAGGCGAAATCCCCAGCCGACCTGCTGAGCTTCGCCGAATCGCTGCAGATCGAGAACGCATCCAGCCTGCGCAAGCAGGACATGATGTTTGCGATCCTCAAGAACCTGGCCGAGAACGATCAGGCGATCCACGGCGAGGGCACGCTGGAGATCCTGCCCGATGGGTTCGGCTTCCTGCGCAGTCCGGAGGCGAACTACCTGCCTGGGCCGGACGACATCTATGTCAGCCCGGCGCAGATGCGCCGCTTCGCGCTGCGCACCGGCGATACACTGGAAGGCCAGATTCGGGCGCCGAAGGATGGTGAGCGGTATTTCGCCCTGCTGAAGGTAAACACGATCAATTTCGAGCCGCCCGACGCGGTGCGCCATCGGATCAATTTCGACAATCTGACGCCGCTTTACCCGGACGAGAAGCTGAAGATGGAAGTGGAGAACTTCCAATCCGTGGCCAAGGCGCCGGGCAAGGATTTCACGCCGCGGGTGATCGATCTGATCGCGCCGATCGGCAAGGGCCAGCGCGCCCTGATCGTGGCCCAGCCGCGCACCGGCAAGACGGTGATCCTGCAGAATATCGCCACCGCGATCGCCGCCAACCACCCGGAAATCTTCCTGATCGTGCTGCTGATCGACGAGCGGCCCGAGGAAGTGACCGACATGGCGCGCACGGTGAAGGGCGAGGTGATCGCCTCCACCTTCGACGAGCCGGCGACCCGGCACGTGCAGGTGACCGAGATGGTGCTGGAAAAGGCCAAGCGCCTGGTCGAGCACAAGCGCGACGTGGTGATCCTGCTGGACAGCATCACCCGGCTGGCGCGTGCCTATAACAGCGTGGTGCCGTCCTCGGGCAAGGTGCTGACCGGCGGCGTCGATGCCAACGCGCTGCAGCGTCCGAAGCGCTTTTTCGGTGCGGCACGCAACATCGAGGAAGGCGGGTCGCTGACCATCATCGCGACCGCGCTGATCGATACCGGCAGCCGCATGGACGAGGTGATCTTCGAGGAATTCAAAGGCACCGGCAATTCCGAGATCGTGCTGGACCGCAAGCTGTCCGATAAGCGCACTTTCCCGGCGATCGACATCACCAAGTCCGGCACCCGCAAGGAAGAGCTGCTGGTGGACAAGGGCACGTTGTCGAAAATGTGGGTGTTGCGCCGCATCCTGAACCCGATGGGGGCGATGGATTCGATGGACTTCCTGCTCGACAAGCTGAAATACAGCAAGACGAACCAGGATTTCTTCGACGCGATGAACACCTGACCGCGGCCGTGCCCGCCATTCCATCCCGCCCTTACGTCCAAACCGGAGCCCACCATGCCTGACCACGCGCTTGCCGCCGACCACAAGGTAAAAGACATCTCGCTGGCGGAGTGGGGCCGGAAAGAGATCGCCATGGCCGAGGACGAGATGCCCGGCCTGATGGCGATCCGCGCCGAATATGGGGCGTCGAAGCCGCTCAAGGGTGCCCGCATCGCCGGCTGCCTGCACATGACCATCCAGACTGCGGTGCTGATCGAGACGCTGACTGCGCTCGGGGCCACGGTGCGCTGGTCGTCCTGCAACATCTTCTCCACCCAGGACCACGCCGCCGCCGCCATCGCCGCCGCCGGCGTGCCGGTGTTCGCCTGGAAGGGCGAGACGGAGGAGGAGTTCTGGTGGTGCATCGAGCAGACCGTGAAGGGTCCCGACGGTTGGACGCCGAACATGATCCTCGATGACGGCGGCGACCTGACCAAGCTGATGCACGAGAAATACCCGGCGATGCTCGCCGACGTGCGCGGCGTGTCGGAGGAAACCACCACCGGCGTGCACCGGCTGCGCGACATGGCGCGCGACGGCACGCTGCTGGTGCCGGCGATCAACGTCAACGACAGCGTGACGAAATCGAAGTTCGACAATCTGTATGGCTGCCGCGAATCCCTGGTGGACGGCATCCGCCGCGGCACCGACGTGATGATGGCCGGCAAGGTCGCGGTGGTGAACGGCTTCGGCGATGTCGGCAAGGGCTCGGCCGCCTCGCTCCGCAACGCCGGCTGCCGCGTGATGGTGACCGAGGTCGATACGATCTGCGCCCTGCAGGCGGCGATGGAGGGCTACGAGGTCGTCACCATGGAGGATGCCGCGCCGCTGGGCGACATCTTCGTGACCGCGACCGGCAACGTGGATGTGATCACGCTCGATCACATGCGGCGGATGAAGCACCGGGCGATCGTGTGCAACATCGGGCATTTCGACTCGGAGATCCAGATCGAATCCCTGCGCAACTACCGCTGGGAGAACGTGAAGCCGCAGGTGGACGAAGTGGTGTTCCCCGAAGGCAAGCGGCTGATCGTGCTGTCGGAGGGGCGTCTGGTCAACCTCGGCAACGCCACCGGGCATCCCAGCTTCGTGATGAGCGCCTCGTTCACCAACCAGGTGCTGGCGCAGATCGAGCTCTACACCGCGCCCGCCGGACGCTACGAGCGGCAGGTGTACACCCTGCCGAAGCATCTCGACGAGAAGGTCGCGGCGCTGCATCTGGCCAAGGTGGGCGCCAAGCTTACGCGCCTCACGCCGCAGCAGGCCGAGTATATCGGCGTGGCGCCGAGCGGGCCGTTCAAGCACGATCTGTATCGCTATTGACTTATCCTAACACTTTTCTTTCATCTGCCCGTCATCGTAATTGGGTGGCGGGCATGGCGGCGGCTGCCTAGCTATCGGGCGTCCGCGGGGCACCACCCGGTCCCCGCGGGCGATCCGAACCCGTCTCGGGGGAGACGCCGTATGCTGGAAGCCACCGTGCCCGCCCTGGCCCGCACCGAAGCCGTCCGCCGTGCCCTGCGCGGGACCGGCGATCGCTTCGCCGCCGCCGATTTCATGTTCCTGGAAGTGTGGGAGACCCGGGGACGCCCCGACATCGCCGCCACCTTGCGGGCGGCGCAGATCCGGCGCGCCAATCCCCGTCTCGCCGAGGAACTCCGCGCCGAAGTGACCCGCGGCCGGCC
>DAICZL010000093.1 GCA_027311165.1 bacterium | reverse complement strand
GGCCGGCCGCTGCCGGGCCGGGCTGAGCGTGGGAGCCATCCTGTCGGGGGTGTCCCTCATCCTGTGGCGGGCGGAGCATGCGGTCGTGTGATCGCCCCGGCAAGCACCGGCAAGGTTTTGGCGGCAGTAACCAACGCGTGGTATCAGCCCTTTCCGTCGGTCGGCAGGATGCGGGCGCAAGCGTGACGTATTGGGGCAAGATCATTGGTGGCGTGGCCGGCTTCGCGATGGGCGGCCCGCTCGGGGCGGTCATCGGTGCTGCGCTCGGCCATGCCGCGGACAGTGCGCCGGGGCAGTTGCGCGGTGCCGCAGGCCCGGCGGTGGAAGGCCCGTGGAATCCCGCCCGCATCGCCGCGATGTTCGGCCGCCGCGATCAGCTGTTCGCGGTCGGCGTGGTGGTGTTGTCTGCCAAGCTCGCAAAATATGACGGTCCGGTGAACCGGGCCGAAATCGAGGCCTTCAAGCAGCAATTCCGCACCCCGCCGCAGGCCGCCCGGGATATCGGCCGGCTGTTTGACCAGGCACGCGACAGTCAGGAGGGGTTCGAGGAGTACGCCGATCAGCTCGGCCGTGCCTTCGCGGACAAGCAGGGCATGCTGGAGGACGTGCTGGCCGGGCTGTTTGCCATCGCCCGTGCCGATGGCGCCCTGAACGAGCGGGAGTTGGGATTTCTCCTGCGGGTACGCGACGGTTTTGGCCTCGACAGGCTCGCCTGGGACCGTGCCCGCGGTGCCGCACCCCGCGGGCGGATTGAGGAAGGGCCCGACCCCTACGCGGTGCTGGGCGTCTCCCCCGCGGCCAGCCCCGAGGTGCTGCGCGCGACCTGGAAGCGGCTGATGCGGGAAAATCATCCCGACAGCCTGGCCTCGCGTGGGGTGACCCCAGATTTCATAGCGAGGGCGAGCGACAAGGTGGCCCGCATCAACGCTGCCTGGGATCGGATCAAGCGCGAGCGGGGCCTGTGATATCTGCCGGCCGGAACCGGGGGCGATTGTCCCTGTCGCCCGATCGCGATCGTGGGCTTGGCAGGCAGGCCGGGGATGCGCGACGTCGCGACGACGGGGGAGTTGTATGGCGGTCCCGGGCGGATCAGGCCTCTAGGCGGTCGGCATGAGCCTGCGCATCCGCGACCTGCCCAGTCCCAACCATGATTCGAGGCCGCAGGATGGCCGGATCGATATGTTGGTGCTGCATTACACCGGCATGCGCAGTGCCAAGGACGCGCTGGACCGGCTACGCGATCCCGCCGCGCGCGTGTCTTCCCATTACGTGGTCGAGGAAGACGGCGCGATCTGGCGTCTGGTGCCGGAGACGCTGCGCGCCTGGCATGCCGGCGTGTCGCATTGGCGCGGCCATGCCGGGTTGAACGACCGCTCGATCGGCATCGAGATCGTCAATCCCGGCCATGAATTCGGCTATCGCGACTTTCCTGTGTTGCAGACGGCCGCGGTCTGCGATCTGTGTCTGGACGTGCTGGGCCGCCACCCGATCCCGCCGCGCAATGTTGTAGGGCACAGCGACATCGCCACCGACCGCAAGGAGGACCCGGGCGAGTTGTTCGACTGGGAGGGGCTGGCGCAGAACGGGGTGGGGCTCTGGCCGCAAGGCGTGCCGGATCTCGGCACTGCTGGTCAGGTGCGCGATGCCGCCGGCTTGCGGGAGGTTCGCGCCGCACTGGCCGCGATCGGCTATCGGGTGGATCGAGAGGGCGCGCTCGATCCGGCATTGGCCGGCGTGCTGCGGGCGTTTCAGCGGCACTGGCGGGGTGAGGCAGTGACCGGCCAGGCCGATGCCGGCACATTGGCGCGGCTGCTGGCGGTCGTGCGGCTGTGCGAGGGACGCTGATCCAGCGCGTGCCGCTTCCAGGCGCGTCGAGGTCGGGGGCCTCACCTCGCCCGACCTCCTCGTCGATCACGGCACCTCGAGGGCGGCTTCGGCCAGCATCCGAGTGATCAAGGTCACTGCGCAGGGGGGCTGATCCGACGAATATGTGATCTCGGCCGGACGATGATCCGCTCCCCTCCGCGCCGAAGGCCTCCGTAACTTCCGGCCCGGCCCTTCGTGGC
>DAICZL010000091.1 GCA_027311165.1 bacterium | reverse complement strand
GCGGTGCAGGCGCTGGCCGCTAAACTGCACAAGACCACCGCGGTGGCCGAGGATTTCCCGGCTTCATCGTCAACCGCGTGCTGGTGCCGATGATCAACGAGGCGGTCTATGCGCTGTACGATGGCGTGGGCTCGGTGAGCGCGATCGATACCTCGATGAAGCTCGGTGCGAACCACCCGATGGGGCCCTTCGAACTGGCCGATTTCATCGGGCTCGACACCTGCCTGTCGATCATGCAGGTGCTCCATGACGGTCTGGCGGACAGTAAATACCGCCCCTGCCCGCTCCTGGTGAAATATGTCGAGGCCGGCTGGCTCGGGCGCAAGACCGGGCGCGGGTTCTACGATTATAGCCAGACCCCGCCTCTGCCGACCCGCTGAGGCCGCGCCCGCTCAGCCGGGCGCGGCGCGGGTGAACACCACATCCGGCTCGCCATCCAGACCGATCCGGTCAACGCCACCGTGCGCGGTCCGCAGGAACTGCACCAGCATCGGGCTCGAGGCACCGAGCAGCGCCGAGAGCGCCGGATCGGCCGAGGTCAGCGCGAACACATCGCCATCGCGCGGCGCCAGGCCGAAGCGCGATCCGGGGGTTTCAAACACGATTTCCAGCCCGCCGCCGGCCGCCCGTGCCACCCGCGCATTCCCCGCCGCCTCCGAACGATACCGGCCGGCATAGTCCGAACCCGGACCGGGCGGCGCGGCGGTGGCGGGCGGGCGATCCGCCGCCAGGCTGGTGCGGGCCTGCTCGCGGGCACGCTCCAGCGCCACGGCGGCATAGTCCACCGGGGCATTGCCCAGCACCCGGTCGTAGAACCACAGGCCCGCGGCATCGGCGAGTTCGTTGCTGCCCTCGTTGGTCAGCACCACGATGCCGACGCCGCGGGCAGGGATGAAGCCGATATGGGTCCTGAACTGCGGGGTGCCGCCATTGTGCCAGATCGCCACCCCGCCCTCGGTCTGGCGCACCACCCAGCCGGTCGCATAGGCCTGCCAGGTCCAGGGGAAGCCGTCCGCTTCACGCAGGTCGATCCGCGGCTTCCAGGTGGTCTCCAGCGCCGCCGCGTCGAGCAGGCGCCGGCCTGCGGTCTCGCCGCGGCCGATCAGGAAGCGCAGCCAGGTCGTCATGTCGGTGAGGCTGGCGTTCAGGCAGCCGGCCGGCCCGGGCGCATAGGGGAAGCGCGGCAGCGGCGCCAGCGCGGTCAGCCTGCCGTCGTAGAGGGCATGGCCGGTGGCGTGGTCGGGCGCCGCCAGCAGCGCTTCGGCGGTGGTGGTGGTGGCCGTCATGCCGAGCGGGGCCAGGATCATGCCGGCCACCGCATCCTGCCAGCGCGCCACCCCCGCCAGCCGGGCCACGATGCCGCCGGCGACCTGGTGGAGCACGTTCTGATAGGCGAACTCGGCGCGGAAGCTGCCGATCGGGCGGACATGGCGCAGACCGGCCACCAGGGCCTCCGGCGGATAGCCGAGCATCCACAGCGTGTCGAGCACATAGGGACGCAGCCCGCTGCGCTGGGCCATCAGATCGACGATGCGGAATTCCCGCGTGACCCAGGGATCGGCCAGGGCAAAGCCGGGATCATGGTCGATCACCCGGTCCATCCAGCCGAGCCTGCCCTGATCGACCAGCATCGCCAGCGTGGTCGCGGTGAAGGCCTTGGTGGCCGAGCCGATCTGGAACACCGTGTCCACGCCGACCGGTTCGCTGCCGCCCGCCTCGCGCAGGGCGAGGCCGCGCGCCAGCACCACCTCCTGCCCGGCCACCACCGCGACGGCCGCGCCGGGAACCTGCCAGCGCGCCATGCCGTCCTGCAGCAGGGACACCAGATCCGGCAGGCTGGCACCGATCCGGTCGGCTGAAGGCCCTGCCGCCGCGCCGGCAGGCAGGGCGGCGAGGGCGGCTATGCCGAGGGTTCGCCGGGTCAGTGGCGGCAGCATCGCCACACGCAAATGCGATCCAGAGGCTTCGCCCCCATCGCCCGTTGCACATCCCGTCCGAGCCCTGGCCTCTTTTTGTCGGCGCATGGCCCCGAAGGTCCGGGGTTCCAGGGAGCGCCCGCTCCCTGGTGGGTCCCGATGGGTCCTTGGGGCAAAGCCCCGGACATCATCCTCTAGGCCGCCCTCGCCAGGCTCCGCTCCGCCCAGATCGCCGCCAGCGAGGCCATCAGATGTTCGATATCCGCATCCGTATGCAGCGGCGAGGGCGTGATCCGCAGCCGTTCCGCCCCGCGCGGCACGGTCGGGTAGTTGATCGGCTGCACGTAGATCCCGTAATGATCCAGCAACTGGTCGCTGATCTGCTTGCACAGCACCGGATCGCGAACCATCACCGGCACGATATGGCTCGGGTTGGCGAGATGCGGCACGCCGATCGCATCCAGCCCCGCCCGCACCTTCGCCACCCGGTCCTGATGGCGCTGCCGCTCGACGCTGCTGGTTTTCAAGTGGCGGATGCTGGCGGTGACGCCGGCGGCGATCGCCGGGGGCAGCGCGGTCGAGAAGATGAAGCCCGAGGAGAAGCTGCGCACGAAATCGCACAGCGCGTCCGATGCGGCGATATAGCCGCCGACCACGCCGAACGCCTTGCCCAGCGTGCCCTCGATCACGGTCAGCCGGTGCGACAGGCCCTCGCGCTCGGCGATGCCGCCGCCGCGCGGACCGTACAGCCCCACCGCGTGCACCTCGTCCAGATAGGTCATCGCGCCATGAGCCTCGGCCACGTCGAGCAGTTCGGCCATCGGGGCGATATCGCCATCCATGGAATAGACCGACTCGAAAGCCACGAGCTTCGGCGCATCGGGGTTGATCGCGCGCAGCTTGCGGTCGAGATCCTCGGGGTCGTTATGCGCGAATACCTGCTTTTCCGACCGGCTGTGGCGGATGCCCTCGATCATCGAGGCGTGGTTCTGCGCGTCCGACAGCACCACGCAGCCGGGCAGCGAGGCGGCGATGGTGCCGAGCGTCGCCCAGTTGGAGATGTAGCCGGAGGTGAACAGCAGCGCCGCCTCCTTGCCGTGCAGTTCCGCCAGTTCGCGTTCCAGCGCCACGTGGTGGCGGTTGGTGCCGGAGATGTTGCGGGTGCCGCCGGCGCCGGCGCCGCATTCGTCCAGCGCCTGGTGGATCGCCGCCAGCACTGCCGGATTCTGGCCCATGCCGAGATAGTCGTTCGAGCACCACACGGTGACTTCCCGCCGGCCGTGATCGCCGAAATGGGTGGCGCGGGGGAAATCCCCGGCATGGCGTTCCAGTTCCGCGAACACGCGGTAGCGGCCCTCGCGGCGGAGACCATCGAGCCGCTGGCGGAAGAAGGCTTCGTAGTCCATCGGGGCCTCCGATCGTTAGGGAATTAAGGGATGGCACAGGCGGCGAAGGCCGCCTGCAGCGCGGCTTCATCGACGCGGCGGCCGATCGCGACCACTCGCGGCTGCTCGTCGGCACGGGCAGCGAAGGCGGCCATGCTCGGCCGCCCACCGGCGACATCGAAATGCACCCAGCCGGTGCCGAGCTGGGCGATGCCCTTCACCCGCTCCACCTGGCCGAAGGCGCCGCGGGCGATCTCGTCCAGCACCGTGCGCAGCTCCTGCGGATCGCAGGCGCCGTGGAGCTGGGCGCTCCAGGAGGTCAGGCTGCCCAGGGACAGAGGATCGGCATGCGCGTGCGCAGACGGCCCCGCCTCGGCGTGGGCCTGGGATTTGTGTTCGCCCTGGCGCTGGCGGGCCGACAGCGCGCAGGGCAGCACCGAAGGCGCCTCTGCGGACAGCACGCCATAGCGGGCCGGCAGGATGGCAGCGTCGGGATTGACCGCGCGCAGCGTATCCTCGATCAGCCGGAGTTCGGCCGGCGCGACCAGATCCGCCTTGTTCAGCACGATCAGCCCGGCCAGCCTGGCCTGCGCCTCCAGCGTTGCCGCCAGCGTCGCGTAGTCGGCGAGGAATGTCGCGGCATCCACCACCACGGTCAGCCGCAGCCGCCGCACCCGGTCGCGCAGCCCGGGCTGATCCAGTGCCGCGATCAGGGCGGCGAGGTCGGCGACCCCGCTCGGCTCGATCAGCACCCGCTCGGGCGTGAAGCGGCGCACCGCCTGGTCGAGCTGGCGGGAGAGGTCCTGGCGCAGCGAGCAGCAGATGCAGCCATCGGCCAGTTCCACCACCTCCGCCCCGCGCCCGGACAGCAGCGATCCATCGAC
The DNA here is from genome assembly GCA_027311165.1 of bacterium. GTDB lineage: Bacteria > Pseudomonadota > Alphaproteobacteria > Acetobacterales > Acetobacteraceae > DAICZL01. Next base: position 45 of record DAICZL010000091.1, on the reverse strand, counting down.
GCCCACGGCCCCGAAATCATTGACCAGCACCAGCGTGCGCCGGCC
>DAICZL010000089.1 GCA_027311165.1 bacterium | reverse complement strand
CGCCGGCGCCGTCCAGCACGGCGCCGGCACGCGGGTGCTGTCGCGGCTGGGCGGGCTGATCCATGGCATGGGCTTCACCACCTGCTGCGCGCTGGTGGGCGCGCTGGCGCTGGCCGGCCTGCCGCCGGGCGCGGGCTTCGCCAGCGAATGGCTGCTGATCCAGTCGCTGCTGGGCGGGCTGCGGATCGGCGGGCTGGCGCTGCAGACGCTGGTCACGATGGTGATCGCGCTGACCGCGCTGGCCGCGGCGCTCGCCGCCGCGGCCGCGGTGCGGCTGGTGGGGGTGGCGTTCCTGGGCCGCCCCCGCCCCCCGCGCGCCGCCGCGGCCGAGGAGGCCGGGCCGCCGGTGCGCGCCGCGCTGGCCGGTCTGGCGGGGCTCGCGCTACTGCTCGGGGTGCTGCCGGGGATCGGGCTGCGCCTGGCCGCGCCGGCAGTGCGGTCCCTGGCCGGGGCGCAACCCGCGGGCGGGCACGGCGTCTGGGGCGGTATTGCCGTGCAGTCCGATGCACCAGGCTACGCCGCACCGGCGATCGCGGCGCTGCTGGTCCTGCTGCTCGGCGCCACGGTCTGGACGGTGCGGCGCTTCACCCAGGCGGGCGCCAGGCGTGGCCCGGCCTGGGCCTGCGGCTTTGCCGCCCCGCCCGCCTGGCTGCCCTTCGGCGACCCCGCCACCCAGTATGGCGCGGCGTCCTTCGCCGAGCCGCTGCGCCGCAGCCTGGGCGGGGCGCTGCTCCGCGCCCGCGCCCGCGTTCTGATGCCGCCACCGGGGGAGACCGGGCCGGCGCGCTTCGAGATCGGTCTCGCGGACCCGGCCGAGGCGGTGCTGTTCCATCCGCTCGGCCTGCTGCGCGCCTGGCTGTCGGCCCAGGCGGACCGGATGCAGGTGCTGACCATCCGGCGCATCCTCTCGGTGATGTTCATCGCCCTGGTGCTGCTGCTCGGGATCGTGGCCTGGGTGGAGGCGCTGTGACCGCGCTCGCCGCCCAGCTTGCGCATCTGGCGCTGATGCTGGCCGCGGCGCCGCTGCTTGCGGGGCTGCTGCGCCGGTTCGGCGCGCGGCTGCAGGGCCGGATCGGCCCGCCGGTGCTGCAATCCTGGCGCGATCTGGTCCGGCTGGCCCGCAAGCAGCCGGTGCTGGCCGAGAACGCCTCGCCGCTGTTCACCGCCGCCCCCTTCGTGCATTTCGCGGCGGTCGCCACCGCCGCGGCGCTGGTGCCGTCCTACACCCTGGGCATGGCGGGCGCGCCGGCGGCCGATCTGCTGGTGATCGCCGGCCTGCTCGGCCTCGCGCGGGCGGTGCTCGCGCTGGCGGCGATGGATGTCGGCACCGCCTTCGGCGGCATCGGCGCGTCCCGCGAGATGACCTTCGCGGTCTTCGCCGAGCCGGCCCTGCTGCTGGTGTTCGTGACCTACGCGCTGCTCGCCGGCACCACCAATCTCGATGCGGTCGCCGTGCTGCTGCGCGAGGGCACGCTGGGGCTGCGGGTCTCGATCGGCCTCGCCCTGGTCGCGACCATGGCGGTGGCGATCGCCGAATGCAGCCGCATGCCGGTGGACAATCCTTCCGGGCATCTCGAACTGTCGATGGTGCACGAGGCGATGGTGCTGGAATATAGCGGCCGGCATCTGGCGCTGATCGAGGCCGCCGCGGGGCTCAAGCTGCTGGTCTGGTTCAGCCTGATCGGCGTCCTGTCCGCGCCCTTCGGCGCCGGCAGCGCCGAGGTGGGGGTGCTGTCCTGGCCGCTCGGGCTGCTCGCCTGGGCGGGCAAGACGGTGCTGCTGGCCGGGGCGCTCGCTGTCTTCGAGACGGCGATCGCCAAGATGCGGGTGTTCCGGGTGCCGGAATTCCTGGGCGTGGCGCTGCTGCTCGGGCTGCTGGCGGCGGTGTTCCTGTTCGTCAGCACCGGCTTCGCATGACCGGGGGGCAGATCGTCTTCGGCGCGCTGTCTTATGATGTCGCGCATCTGCTCGGCGGGGCGATGCTGGTGCTGTCCTTCCTGCTGCTCTATCAGCGCCGGCTGTCGGCGGTGATCAACATCTACGCCGTGCAGGCGCTGGTGCTGGCCGCCGCCGCCGCCTGGCAGGGCTGGGTGCAGGGGTCCTGGCACCTGTATCTCACTGCCGCCATCGCCCTGTTCGCCAAGGCCATCGCCATCCCGCTGTCGCTGCGCCGGATCGTCCGCCAGCTCGCGATCCACCGCGCGGTGGAGATCGCGCTCGGCGTCTTCCCGACGATGATCCTGGGGGTGGCGCTGGGGGCGCTCGCGATCCTGGTGGTGCTGCCGACCACCCTCGCCGCGCAGGCGCTGACGCGTGAGGATCTGGCGATCGCGCTGTCGATCGTGCTGCTCGGCCAGCTGATGATGATCACCCGGCGCAACGCGCTGACCCAGGTGATCGGCTTCCTCTCGCTCGAGAACGGGCTGAGCCTCGCCGCGGTCGGCGTCGAGGGCATGCCGCTGGTGGTGGAGCTCTCGGTCGCCTTCCTGGTGCTGGTGGCGTTCATCGTGTTCGGCGTGTTCTTCTATCGGATTCGGGAACGTTTCGACAGCCTGGATGTGCGCCATCTGGACCAGGTGGGCGAGGGCCTGCGGTGAACCCGGCCCTGCTCACCCTCGATCCGCTGGAACTGGCGAGCCCCGCCGGCCTCGCCGTGCTGGTGCCGCTGGCGGCGGCCGGGCTGCTGGCGCTGATCCGCCCCTGGCGCATCGCGGCGCGGGCCAATATCGCCGCTGCGGGCGCCAGCTTCGCGCTGGCCTGCCTGCTGCCCTGGCAGGTGGGCCATGTCGGCGGGCTGCTGCTGGTCGATCATCTATCGGCCTATCTGGCGCTGCTGACCGCTTTCGTCGGCCTGACCAGCGCCGTCTACAGCCACGCCTTCATACCGGTGGAGATCGCCGCGCGGCGCCTCGACCGCCGCCGGCTGCGGCTCTACCACGCCATGTTCCAGGTGTTCCTGGGCTGCATGCTGCTGGCGCTGCTGTCCAACAATCTGGGTGTCACCTGGGTGGCGATGGAAGGCGCGACGATCGCCGCGGTGCTGGTGGTGGGGCTGCCGCGCACCGCCGAGGCGATCGAGGCGTCATGGAAATTCTTCCTGATCTGCGGCGTCGGCATCGCGCTCGCGCTGTTCGGCACGGTCGTGCTGTATCTGGCCGCGCTGCCCGCGCTCGGCCCCGGCCTGCCGGCGATGAGCTGGAGCGCGCTCGGCCCGGCGGCGGCGCGCTGCAACGGCACCGTGCTCAACCTCGCTTTCGTGTTCCTGCTGATCGGCTACGGCACCAAGGCGGGACTCGCGCCGCTGCATGCCTGGATGCCGGATTCCCACGCCGAGGGCCCGACGCCGGTATCGGCGGTGATGGCGGGGTCGATCCTGAACGTGGCGCTGTCGGTGATCCTGCGGCTGCGCGGGGTGATGGCTGCCAACCCGACGGCGATCGCCCCCGGCCCGCCGATCATGGCGCTCGGTCTCGCCTCGGTGCTGATGGCCGCCTTCAGCCTGTGGCCGCGGCGCGATGCCAAGCGGTTCTTCGCCTTCTCCACCATCGAGCAGAGCGGCCTCACCGCCTTCGCCTTCGGCCTGGGCGGGCAGGCGGGGGTGTTCGCGGGGCTGCTGCACATGACTTTCCACACCCTGACCAAGGCGGCGATCTTCCAGTGCGTCGGGCGCGCCGCGCAGCTGAAGGCCGGGCAGCGCTTCGACCAGATCGGCGGGCTGATCTCGAGCCACCGGCTGCTCGGCCTGACGCTCGCCGCCGGCATCGCGGCGCTGGTGGCGCTGCCCCCCTTCGGCCTGTTTTCGAGCGCATTCCTGATCCTGACCGAGACCGCCCGGCGCGACCCGCTGCTGGTGGCCCCGCTCGGGGTGGGATTGCTGGTCGGCGCCTGGGCGCTGGTCTGGCGGCTGCAAACGCTGTGCCTGGGCCCGGCCACCCCCGATCGGGGCCATGCCCCGGCGCATCTGTCGCTGGCCCCGGCCTGGCTGCATCTGGGGATCGTGCTGGTGCTGGGCCTCGCCATGCCGGCCGGCCTCGCCGCCTGGCTGCTGGCGGCGGCGGCGTCACGATGAGCGCCGCGGCGATCATCGAAAGCGGCGAGCCTGTGCCCTCCCGCCCGTGGCCGCGCTATCTGCTGAGCCCGGATTTGTGGAGCGAGATGGTGGCGGCACTGGCCGGGGAGCCGGCGCTGGCGCTGCTCGGCCTGTGGTCGGACGGCAGGCTGGCCATCGCCCTGTTCCAGGACCAGGACGCCGCGGGCGGCGGGCGGATGCTGGCGGCCTCCTGCCCCTGCGTCGGCGATGCCTATCCGGCGCTGTCGCGGGCGCGGCCGTCGGCGGCCTGGTTCGAGCGGATGGTCCAGGATCTGTGGGGCCGCAGCGCCACCGGCGGGCGTGACAGCCGGCCCTGGCTGGATCACGGGCGCTGGGGAGTGCGGGCGCCGATGACCGCCCGCCCGCAGGCCGCCACCGCCGCGCCCGAGCCGCCGGAATTCCTCGGCGCCGGCGGCGGTACGGAAGGATCGGGGCTGGCGGCGGGAAGCGGGGATCTGCACCAGGTGGCCGTCGGGCCGATCCATGCCGGGATCATCGAGCCCGGGCATTTCCGCTTCCACGCCCAGGGCGAGACGGTGGTGCGGCTGGAGGCGCGGCTGGGCTACACCCACAAGGGCACGCTGGCGCTGATGCGCGGCAAGAGCCCGCGCACCGCCGCCCGCTTCGCCGCGCGCCTGTCGGGGGATGCCACGGTGGCGCATTCCCTGGCCTTCGCCCAGGCGGCGGAGGCCGCGCTGGAAACCCCCGCACCGCCCCGGGCCGCGGCGCTGCGGGCGGTGATGGCCGAGCTGGAACGCATCGCCAACCATCTGGGCGATGTCGGCGCCATCGCCGGCGACGCCGCCTTCGCCCTGCTTCCCGCCCGCTGCGGCTGGCATCGCGAGATGCTGCTGCGCGCCGCCGCCGCCGCCTTCGGCCACCGGCTGATGATGGATTGCGTGGTGCCGGGCGGGGTGGCCGGCGACCTCGCCACCACCGGCGCGGCGGCGATCGGAAACGCCCTGGCGGGGCTGGAGGCGGAGTTGCCGGAGCTGGCCCGGCTGTATGACGATACTTCGAGCCTGGCGGACCGGATGGTGGGCACCGGGGTGCTGCGCCCGGAACTGGCGGCCGCCTTCGCCGCCGGCGGGCCGGTCGGCCGCGCCTCGGGCCGGGCGGCCGATGCCAGGCGCTTTCCCGGCTACCCGCCCTATCCGGGGCTGGAGTTCGCCGTCCCGACCCGCAGTGAAGGCGATGTGGACGCGCGGGTGCGCATCCGCCTGGCCGAGATCGGCCAGAGCCTGCATCTGTTGCGCCAGCTGCTGGACGCGCTGCCGGACGGGCCGGTGCTGGCCAGCCTGCCCCCGGGCAATGGCGAGGGGTTCGGCTGCGCCGAAAGCTTCCGCGGCGCGGCCTGGCACTGGCTGCGGCTGGAGGGTGGGCTGATCGCCGCCGGCTTCGCCTGCGACCCCAGCTGGCTGCACTGGCCGCTGCTGCAGGCCGCGATCGAGGGCAACATCATCGCCGATTTCCCGGTCTGCAACAAATCCTTCAACGGCGCCTATTCCGGGGTCGATCTGTGAGACCGGGGCGCTGATGGTCTGGCGGCGCATCCTGCGGGGCCTGACGGAGCGGCCGGGGACCGAGCCGGCCCTGCCGGCCGACGCGGCCACGACCGCGGCGCTGGCGGCGAGGCTGGATGAGGCGGCGCAGCGCCGGCTGGGCCGCAGCCTGGCGATCCGCCATGTCGATACCGGCAGCTGCAATGGCTGCGAGCTGGAAATTCACGCCCTGAACGGCATCCTCTACGACCTGGAGCGGTTCGGCCTGCGCTTCGTCGCGAGCCCGCGCCATGCCGACGTGCTGCTGGTCACCGGACCGCTGAGCCGCAATCTGCGCGAAGCGCTGGAACGCACCTGGCAGGCGACGCCGGATCCCAAATGGGTGGTGGCGATGGGCGACTGCGCGGTGGATGGCGGGGTGTTCAAGGGGAGCTACGCAGTGG
>DAICZL010000086.1 GCA_027311165.1 bacterium | reverse complement strand
GGCCGGCGCGGCGCTGGGCGGGGCAGGGGGGGCGTTGGTGTCAGACGGCACGGAGCAGGACCTCGGCAGCGCTTTGGCCGGACCTGATGGCACCTTCGATGGTGGCGGGCAAGCCGGTCGCGGTCCAGTCCCCGGCCAGGGCCAGATTGGCGATGCCACTGCGCGCGTGCGGGCGCAGACGCTCCTGCGCGGCGGTCGCGGCGAAGGTCGCGCGCTTCTCCTTCAGCACCCGCCAGGAAGGCAGCGCCCCGGCCAGCCCCATCGCCTGGCAGACTTCCGGCCAGATCGAGGTGGCGAGGGCTTCGGCCGGCTGGTCGACCAGGCGGTTGGCGGCGCTGATGGTCACCGAGACATGGCCGGGCTTGGCGAACACCCATTCCGCCGCTCCGCCGATCAGGCCGATGAAGCCGGGCGCGCCAGGCGGCGGATCGGCGCGGAAATGCAGGTTCACGATGGCCTGGAACGCGTCGGGCACCGCAAGCTCCGCCAGCAGGCCGGCCGCGACCCCGGGCGGCACCGCCAGCACCGCGCCATCGCCGGGGGCCAGCGCCAGTGTCCCTTGCGGCGTGTCCAGCCCTTCCAGCCGCCCGGCCGCGATCCGCAGCCCGACCACCCGGCTGCCCAGGCGCACCACCGCGCCCCGCGCGGCGAGCCAGGCGAGCGCCGGATCGACGAAACTCTCCGACAGGCCGATGCGCGGCAGCAGCGGGATGCAGGCCGCCCCGCCGCGCAGCAGCGTCTCGTCCATCACCGCGGCGAGCAGGCGCGCCAGCGCTGCCTCCGGCGGGGTGTTCAGCGCGGCGATCGCCAGCGGGGCCAGCAGGCGGCGGTACAGCGTGCCGTCGGCCAGCGTCTGGGCGACGGTCTCATCCGGGCCGGCCCGGCGCAGCGCCAGCAGTGCCAGATAGTCGCGCGCGCGGGTCCCCGCCACCCGGCGGGCGGGGACCAGCAGCCACCATGGCAGGCGCCCGAGATTGGGGCGGACCGTCCAGCGCTGGCCGCTCGCCAGATCGAGGAAGGCGAAGGCCGGGGCGGCCGGCGCGGCCAGGGTGGCGCGCGCGCCGATCCGGTCCAGATAGGCGAGCGCCGCGCGGTTGCCCGACAGCAGCAGATGGTTGCCGTTATCGACCCGGCAGCCCAGTTCCCGATCGAAATAGGACCGGCAGCGGCCGCCGGCGAAAGCCGCCGCCTCGTGCAGGGTGACCGGCTGGCCGGCGGCGGTCAGCGCCACCGCGGCCGACAGGCCGGCGAGGCCGGCGCCGATGACGTGGTACACCGGCTAGGTCCGGGCCCGGTTTCGCCGGGCGGTCTCCCCCGACTGCACCGCACCAGTGCCAGACCAGAGGGCTGTGCCCGCTGTGCCGTATTGGGGAGATCCGCCGGGGCCTTGGCGCCAGACCCATTTCGCCGGGGAGACCCCCCCAGGGAACGCGGATCCAGGGAACGCGGGTCCAGGGAGCGCGGATCCAGGGAGCGCTGGCCCCCTACGGATCGCAGCGGGGACGTGAACGAGGTCCGGGCGATCGAGACCTCCAGCGAGCGCTGATCCCCGACGGGTCCCATTGGGCCGTGAGGGCCGAGCCCTCGCCTTGCTGCCGATCGTCGTGCCGATAAGGCGGAGCGCCTGGCCCGTCCTCTCAGACAATCGCGATCCCCCGGCTGCGCGCCTCCTCGGCGCCGGCCAGGATCTCCAGCACCGCCTGCCGGCTGAGCCGTCCCTCCGAAATCGCCCGATGATAGTATTGCAGCCCCTCGTCATCGACTTCCTTGCGCAGGATCAGCCGGTAGGCGCGGCGGATGAAGCCTTGGGTGTCGTCGTCCTGCGCCAGGTCGCGGGCGGCATAGACGGAGCGGATGCGCAGGCCGCGCTTGTCGAACACCTCGGCCAGGATATCCAGCAGCACGCTGTTCATGTCGCTGCGCAGCCGCCGGCGGCGGCCGAAATACAGCGTGATCTCCAGCGGGTTGATCTTCTCGGTCAGCAGCGCCGTCGCCTCGAACACATCGGCGAGCGTCGGCTCGCCGATCTCGAGGGCCGCGAACACCCGGAACAGATCGAAATGCTCGGCCGCGACCACTTCGAGCAGCCCGCCGATGTCCGAGATCACCTTGCGCAGCGCGAGCGCCCGTTCGGCCCCCAGGAAGGCCTCGGCCTCCGGGCTGAAGGCGACTTCGCGCACCCGGCCGATGGCGCGGCTGAGCGGGGCGTAGGTGGGCGCCTCCGCCGCGGCGCGCGGGTCGATGCTGCGGCCGAGAAAGGTCAGATAGGCCCGGCGCAGGCATTCGATGTAGTTGTCCGACAGCACGCAGCGCAGCATCTGCACCACCAACGGCCGCGCCGCCTCGATCTCGCTCCAGTAGCGCAGGCCGCGATTGTCCGAGACGACCTCGCTCACCTCCTCGATCAGCATGCGCGGCACGCCGGTCGCCGGCTGCCCGCTCTGGTCGGTGGTGACGATGCTGCCTTCGGCGATCAGCACCGCCAGCCGCTCGCGCACCGCGATCTTGGTCTCCTCCCATTCGCGCGGCGCCTGCTCCAGGATCTTGGCCAGCCGGGCCGTCGCCTCCCAGCCGCCGCGCACCCCGGCCGTGGCGGCGGTGGGCGAGACCGACACCACCTGCTCGTCCAGCACCCGCACGATGTCGGCGGCGCAGTCGGCCCAGCTGCGGGTGTAGCGGTGCGCGGGCGAGACCCCGCGCGCCAGCCCGTCGCGGATCGCCGCGACGATGCTCTCGCGGTCCATCCTGGCCACCCGCACCAGCAGCCGGGGATCGAGCAGGCTCGCCGCCGGCACCCCGTCATTGGTCACCACCGGGATGCCGTGGGCGGCGAACTCGATCACCGGCAGGCCGAAGCCCTCGGCCACCGACAGCGAGACCGCGACATTGGTATTGGCCATCAGCTCGGCCACCGCGGCATCGGAGAGATTCTCGAGATGCTGCACCCGGCCGCGGCGGAACAGCTCGGCGATGCGGGTCCGCGCCTCCGGTGCCACCCAGCCCCAGCGGCCGACCACGATGCATTCCACCGCCCCGTCGCTCTCGGCGGCGATCTGGTCGAGCGCCGCGATCGTCGCCTCGGGAAATTTGCGCGGCTCGATGGTGCCCAGCACCACCACCCGCCGCTGCCCGCCGACGCGATGGCCGCGCGCCTGCGCCGGGCCGATATCGGCGCCGAAGGCACTGACATGCACATCGGCCGGGTTGCGGGCGAAATACCGCGCGACCTTGGCCGCGAGCGGCGGGTTGGAGACGATATAGCCGCCGGCCACCGCGAAGGCCTCGAACAGCTTCACGTAGTCCGAGGCGCGGCGCCAGTCGAGCTGCGGGAACAGCTCGGGATGCTCGTAGAGCAGAAAGTCGTGGACCAGGTGATAGACCTTGTAGCGGAAATTCTCGCGGCAGGCGATATAGAACCGCGATCGCATCGGATCGGCGAAGTTCTCGAGGTTCAGCACCGCCTGGGCGCGGCGGAAGAACTTGTTGGCCGGCAGGATCGCGATGGGGCGATTGCCGACCAGCCGCACGCGGGCCTCCTCGACCGTCTCGGGCAGGAATTCGCCGCCCTGCTCGCGGGCGACGCGGCTGCGGATGGTGGCGGTATCGGTCTCGAAATACTCGATCATCAGGTCGAACAGCGTCGGATCGAGGATGCCGACCCGCTCGGGGCCCAGCACCTTGAACGGCATGATCCGTTCGCGCGGCAGGTAGCGCGTGACCTGGGTCAGCACGCGCTGCACTCCGGTGCGCAGCGGCTCCGCCACGAACTGCGAGACGTCCACGAAAATCCTGTTGTAGAGCAGCGACATCCGGCCTCTCGGTCAGCTTCCCGGCTGGGGGTGGTCACAGAAGGGGGCGCCGGCGGCACCGGGCGCGAACCGGGGACCCGACCGCGATCGCGGTATGGCGCCCGGCCTGGTCATCAGGGGTCAGCCGAGCAGGGCGACCAGCTTGCCGACATAGGCCTGGAAATCCCGCATCTCCTCTCCGCCGGCGCGCCTCGATCCGCCCTGGCCGGCCATTCCCTGCCGCCCGCCCGGCCGTTGCTGCTCGCGCGGCGGCGCGGCCTGGCGTTCCAACAGCCTCCGGATCGCTTCGGAGACATGCAGCGGCGAGAAGCTGTCGGGCACGACTTCGCAGAGCGGGACGATGTCCATCCCTGCGGCCAGGCTCTCGGTGCTGACCAGCGGCACGCCGCACATCGCCGCGTCCGAGGCGGGGCCGGAGACCTGGCCGAACAGCGGATAGCGCAGCTGCACCGCGATATCGATGCTGCCGAGCCAGTCCAGGTAGCGGGCGCGGTCCACGTACTGGTGGAAGGACACGTACTCGGTGACGCCCACCACCCGCGCCGCCTCGACGATCTCATCGTGATAGCCGCCCTCGCTGCGGCCGACGAAATCCATCCGGGCATCGATCCCGGCGATGCGCAGCATGGCGATCGCGAAGACGATCTCGACGCAGGCCTTGTTGGCCTCGGTTTCGCCGAACATCGCGATCGGTACTCTTTCCGGCGTGGCGGGACCCGCCGCCAGGCCTCCCGGAC
>DAICZL010000082.1 GCA_027311165.1 bacterium | reverse complement strand
CGCCGGCGCTGGCTCCGGCCGCGATCGCCGATGGCGGCAATGTGCGCCTGGGCGGCGGTGCGCCGGCGCTGGCTCCGGCCGCGATCGCCGATGGCGGCAAGGTGCGTCTGGGCGGCGGAGCGCCGGCGCTGGCTCCGGCCGCGATCGCCGATGGCGGCAAGGTGCGTCTGGGCGGCGGTGCGCCGGCGATCTGAAGTCCCTCCGCTGGCAGCGCGGGCGGAAACAGGACGCCCGCGCTGCCAGGCTGGCCTTCCGCCGGGCTTCGACCAAGGATCCGAGTGTGTCTGAAGAGACCGATCCGCCGCCGCCCCTGGTGGTGTTTCACCGTCTGATCCCGCAGGCCCGCATTCCACAGCGGGCCGACCGCTCGGCGATCGGCACCCTGCCGACGCGGGCCTTCCGCTATTGCGAGGCGATCACCTCGGCTTCGGCGTTCGGTTATTACGTGTTTCCGCCGATGGATTTCAGTCTGATGTGGGATGGCACCGACATCGTCTGGACCTGGCCCGGAGAACCCGGCTGGTATCCTCTGGCCACCGCCCAGTTCCCTGGTTTCCGTGACCTGTTCGACCAGGTGGCACCGCCCGAGATCCGGGAATTTTCCCCGCCCTTTCTCACTGCGATGCGCGAGCCCGGGATCGTGCAGATCTGGAGCGGCCTGATCGCCCGTACTGCGCCGGGATGGAGCCTGCTGGTCCGTCCGCTCGCCAATCTGCCGCGCAGCCCCGCTTACGAATGCTATGAGGGCGTCATCGAGACCGACCGCTGGTTCGGTCCGTTGTTCATCAATCTGCGTCTGGCCAAGACCGACATCCCGATCAGCTTCCGGGCCGATTTCCCATTCTTCCAGGCCCAGCCGCTGCCGCGCGCGGCTTATGACGATGCGGGGCTGAATGATTACCGGGTGAACCCCGATCTGGCGGCGCTGCGGCCAGAGGACTGGGATGATTATTACGAGACGGTGGTGCGTCCCAACGTGCAGACCCATCGCCCGCGCGGCCAGTATGCCGCGGCCGCTCGCAAGCGCCGCGCCGCCGATGACCTCTCGGGCAATTGAACGCAGGCGATGCGGTTGGGATCGAGGCGAGACCAGTCATTCTGCCTCCTGATCCCTGAGGGTCCCTGATCCCTGAAGGCCAGCCCTCGGCGAAATTGATCTGGGGCCAAGGCCCCAGCGGGGAGCCAACCGGGGAACCAAGCGGGAAACCGAGCGGCGAGAACCAAGCGGACGGGCGGGGAAAAGCCCCGGGCCCTGCCTCTGCCCGGGCCCTGCCTCTGCGCCGTTCCTTTGCCGATCCCCCAAAGTTCCCGGCCCTTATCGGGCTGTTGCGGACCACCCCTATGCCGAAGGTCCGTCCGCCGGCATTGTTCAGGCCTCGATCGTCGTCTCCGCCGGCCGGCCTTCCGGGATACCGGCCAGGCGCAATCCCGCAGCATAATGTTCACGGTCCTCGGCGCGCGCCCAGGGCACGCTCGCCAGGAAGCGCTGGATGGTGAAATCCGGCTCGATCGCGAGCAGCCGCCGCCGCACCACGGCGGCTTCCTGCATCTGGCCGAGATGGCCGAGCGCGGCGAGGTAGGGTTTGCAGGCGGCCGAAAAGGCCGGGTTCATCTGGCTCACCTGCCGGCCGACCACCACCGCGGATTCGTAGTCCCGCTTCAGCAGGTGGATCTGGATGCCGAAGGTCTCGAACAGGAAGGCCTGAGGATCGAAGGGTGACAGTTTCTTGTAGCGGGCGCTGCGCCGCTCCGCCTCCTCGGCATCGCCCAGATAGACATAGGTGCCGGCGGACAGCGCCCAGGCCATCGCCAGATTGGGATTGAGCGACAGCGCCTGTTCGTGCAGCGCCGCGGCCTCGTGCAGCCGGTGGTGGAGGAAGGCGCGGACATGCCCGGCAATTGTCAGCGCGCGGGCGTCGTAGGGGTCGAGCACGATCGCCCGCTCGGCGATCCGTCCGGCCTGCGCCATCGCCGCCTGCGGATCCTCGGCCCAGCCTTGCCCGACCAGGAACACGTGCCAATACGCATACCAGGCATGCGGCGCGGCGTAGTCGGGTTCCTGGGCGATGGCACGCTCCAGATATTCACCCGCCTTGAGGAACAGCGGCTTGTCCATCCGCCCGATCAGCGGGAGTGCGCGCAGCAGCAGGTCATAGGCGGTGGCATCGGTCGCCGGGCGGCGGGTGACGCGCTGGGCTTCGATCAGCAGGATCTCGGGGTCGATCTGGGCCACCACCTCGGCGGCGATTTCATCCTGCAGGGTCAGCAGGTCGTGGGACTGCCGGTCGAAGCGGCGCGCCCAGACCACCTGGCTGCTGGCCCGCAGGTCGAGCAGGCGCAGGGTCACGCGCAGCCGGTTGCGCACCCGCTGGATGGTACCGTCGAGCAGGAAATCGAGGCCGAAGGCGCGTCGGATCGCGGCCTCGTCGCGGCTGTCGGCGGTGAAGCGGGCAAGGGAGGTGCTGGAGACCAGGAACATCCAGCGGAAGCGCGCCAGCGCGGTGGTGATCTCCTCGGCCAGGCCCGAGGACAGATGCGCCTCGTCCTCGCCGGTGCCCACCAGCTTGAGCGGCAGCACGCCGACCCGGGCGCCGCCGCGCGCCGAGCGCGGTTCGTTGCGGGTCTCGATTTTTGCCTCGCCCGGGCGATCGGCCCGGACCTCGATTTTGTCGCCGGCCAGGTCGGGCTCGCCTTGCGTCAGCAGCCCGCTCGGCAGGGTGGTCGGCAGGCCGAACTCGGCAGTGGCCGTGCTCGTGGCGATCGCCCGCGGCTGGGCCCGCGAGCCCGCCGGACCGCGGATCTCCGCCAGCAGGCGCTGGGTTTCCGCCGAAGGCGTGGTGTCGAGCAGATCCGCAAGAACGGCCCGGCAGCGCTCATAGGCCTGGATCGCCATGCCCCGCTCGCCACGGGCAGCGTGGGCCCGCATCAGCGCGCGCCAGGCCCCTTCATGGGCCCGGTCGATCGAGAGCACCTGCTGCGCCGCCGGGATCGCCGTTTCCGGATCGACCTGTTCGCGCAGCAGCGATTCCGCCAGGTTGCGGGCGCGGTCGCGCAGGCGCTCGCGCTCGGCGGCGAGCCAGGCATCGAAGGCAGGATCGACCCCGTCGAGATCCTCGAGCAGGTCGCCGTCGAGCAGCGCCAGCGAGGCAGGGCGCGTCACCGTGGCGCGCAGCACTTCCTCGACATCAATCCAGACCGCGCCGGGGCGCAGGCCGATATGGTCGCGGGTGATCGACAGAACCTCGATCCCGACCGGATCGAGCGATTCGAGCAGCCGGTGGATTTCCTGGCGCAGCGAGGCGCGGGCCTGCTCTTCCGGCCGACGACTCCAGAGCATTTCGGCCAGCCGGCCGCGCAGCGCCGGTCGCGGTGCGGTCAGCGCGATCACCGCCAGCAAGGCCCGGGTCTTGCGCCCGGCGGGCAGCACGCTTTCGCTGGTCAGCGTCCAGGCTTCCATCTGGCCGATCAGGCGCAGACGCAGCACCACGGGTTCCGGGGACGGCACCGGGGATGGACTGCCAGAGAACCTTTGGACCGTTTGGACCACCATTCTATTATTGACGCCGATCACCGTGCAGATTCAAGCTATTTGCGCCACAGGTCTGTTGTTCCCAGGTCACAGTGCCGCTTCCGCCAGGATCAGCGCGACGTTGCCGCTCCAGGCATGGTGGAACCGGTCCAGCCAGTGCTCGGCCTGGGTCGGCCCGCCGGCCACGATCTCCTCGAGCGGGGCCAGATAGATGCGTTCGTCGCGCCCGGACGCATCGGTCCGTGCCGGCGCCTTCAACCCGTCGGCAGCGATCGCCAGCACGTCGCGGGCCAGATCCCGCAAGACGCCTGATGCCCAGGGCGTGTCCAGCCCCCGCTGCGGCACTTCGCGGCGCAGCAGCAGGAAATCCCCCCGCTCATATCCGGCGATCAGCGCCAGGGCCGCGGTCAGGGCCGCCTCGTCATAGAGCAGGCCGACCCACAGCGCTGATTGAGCCAGCATCATCGCCGGGCTGCCGGCATCGGCGCCGCGCATCTCGAGGAACTGCTTCAGCCGCACATCGGTGAACACGGTGGTCATGTGGTCCGCGAAATCGCCGACGCTGGCCACCTCGTTCCCTACGGCGTCCAGCCGCCCGGCCATGAAATCGCGGAATGACGCCCCGGCGACATCGATATATCGGCCGTTCCGGTAAACGAAATACATCGGCACGTCCAGCAGCCACTGCACATAGCGCTCGAAGCCGAAATCCCGGGCGAACATCACCGCCGGCATGCCGGTACGATCGGCATCGGTGTCTCCCCACACCGCCGAGCGATAGGACAGGTAGCCGTTGGGCGCGCCTTCGGTGAAGGGCGAATTGGCGAACAGCGCGCTCGCCAGCGGCTGCAGCGCCAGCGACAGGCGCAGCTTGCGGGCCATGTCCGCCTCGGACTCGTAGTCGAGATTGACCTGCACCGTGCAGGTGCGCAGCATCATGTCGAGACCAAGACGACCCATCAGCGGCATATAGCGCCGCATGATCGCGTAGCGACTCTTCGGCATCCACGGCATACCATCGCGTGATTGTAGCGGATGGAACCCGAGCGGCGCAAACCCCAGGCCGAGGCGGTCGCCGACCGTGCGGACTTGCTCGAAATGCGCGTCGAACTCGGCCCGCGTCTCATGCAGCGTCGCCAGCAGCCCGCCCGACAATTCCAGCTGGCCCGCGGGTTCGAGCGAGATCGAGGCGCCGTTCTGCTTGATCCCGATCGGCTTGCCCTGGTCGAGGATGGGTTGGCCCTGATAGCCCGCCAGACCATCCAGCACGGCGCGGATGCCGCCCTGTCCATCGCCTGGCTCGTACTCGGGCGGCGTCAGATCATTGCGGCGGAAGCCGAACTTCTCGTGTTCGGTGCCGATGCGGAACGCCGATCGCGGCTTGCAGCCGGCGGCGATGTAGTCTGCGAGCTGCCGCGTGGACGTGATCGGGGTCGTGTCGGTCTCGCCGGGGTTGGACATTGGACTGCCGGATCTTTCTCGGTCGGGTTGCGAGGGCGCAGGTGAAGCCGGCGCAGAAAGCGGCGCCGGCTTCGCGCGCAGGGCGGAGTGTCTCCGGCAGGCTGGCCCGCGCGAACCTGTCGGCTCGCGACGTGCCTGCGCGGAAGGGGCGGATCGGCGGGCTGC
>DAICZL010000081.1 GCA_027311165.1 bacterium | reverse complement strand
GAGATCGACGGCGAGGACCGGGTCTACAAGCACTACGTCAACATGGGCATAGCCGTAGGCGGCGCCGCCGGTCTGGTGGTGCCGGTGATCCGCGACGCCGACCGGCTGAGCTTCGCCGAGATCGAGCGTGGCATCGCCGATCTGGGCCGGCGCGCCCGCGACGGGCATCTGAAACTGGAAGAGCTCACCGGCGGCACGTTCAGCATCACCAATGGCGGGGTGTACGGCTCGCTGATGTCGACGCCGATCTTGAACCCGCCGCAATCGGGCATCCTGGGGATGCACAAGATCCAGGACCGGCCGATGGCGATCGCCGGCAAGGTGGAGATCCGGCCGATGATGTATCTGGCGCTGTCCTACGACCACCGGGTGGTGGACGGGCGCGAGGCGGTGTCCTTCCTGGTGCGCATCAAGGAAGGCGTCGAGGATCCGCGCCGCCTGCTGCTGGGCCTGTAGGCGGAGATCCCGGACATGAGCGAAGCTTTCGACCTGATCGTGATCGGCGCCGGGCCGGGCGGCTATGTCTGCGCCATCCGCGCCGCCCAGCTCGGCCTGAAGGTCGCCTGCGTGGAAAGCCGCGAGACCCTCGGCTGCACCTGCCTCAACATCGGCTGCATTCCGTCCAAGGCGCTGCTGCACTCCTCGGAGAATTTCCACGCGGCGTCAGCGACGTTCAAGGACCATGGGGTGCTGATCGAGGGCGTGAAGCTCGATCTGGCGCGCATGCAGGCGCGCAAGGCCGAAGTGGTGTCGGCCAATGTCAAGGGCGTGGAGTTCCTGTTCAAGAAGAACGCCATCACCTGGCTGAAAGGCACCGGCCGCATCGCCGGGCCGGGACAGGTGGAGGTGGCGGGCACCCGCTATGGCGCGAAATCCATCGTCATCGCGACCGGCAGCGAGAGCGTGCCGCTGCCGGGCGTCACCGTGGACGAGAAGACCATCGTCACCTCGACCGGCGGTCTGGCGCTCGACCGCGTGCCCGGACATCTGGTGGTGATCGGCGGCGGCTATATCGGGCTCGAACTGGGCAGTGTCTGGCGCCGCCTGGGCGCCGAGGTCACGGTGATCGAGTTTCTCGACCGTCTCGTGCCCACCATGGACGCCGAGGTGGCGAAAGCCTTCCAGCGCATCCTGGGCAAGCAGGGGCTGAAATTCCGCTTGTCCACGAAAGTGACGGCCGCGCGCAGCGGCAATGACGGCGTGAGCCTGACCATCGAGCCCGCCAAGGGGGGGGCGGCCGAGGAACTGAAGGCCGATGTGGTGCTGCTGGCGATCGGCCGGCGCGCCTTTACCGCCGGGCTCGGCCTGGCCGAGGCGGGGGTGGCGCTCGATGCGCGCGGCCGGGTGCAGACCGATGGCCGCTATGCGACCAGCATCGCCGGGATCTACGCGATCGGCGATGCGATCGAAGGCCCGATGCTGGCCCACAAGGCCGAGGACGAAGGAGTAGCACTGGCCGAGATCCTCGCGGGGCAGGCCGGCCACGTGAATTACGGCGCCATCCCCGGCGTGGTGTACACGTGGCCCGAGGTCGCCTCGGTCGGCCGCACCGAGGAGGAGCTGAAAGCCGCCGGCATCGCCTTCACGGTCGGGAAATTCCCGTTCACCGCCAACGGGCGCGCGCGTGCGATGGGCGATACCGACGGGTTCGTGAAGATTCTGGCCGACAGCACCACCGACCGGGTGCTGGGCGCGCACATCATCGGCCCCGATGCCGGCACGCTGATCGCCGAGTTGGTCACCGCGATGGAGTTCGGCGCCAGCGCCGAGGACGTGGCGCGCATCTGCCACGCCCATCCCAGCCTGAGCGAGGCGGTCAAGGAAGCCGCGCTAGCGGCCGAGGGACGTGCGATCCATATCTGAAGAACAACAAGGCCAGAGCCCCGCATCCCGTGCGGGGTACCCTCCAGCAAATGCGGGTCCAGGGACCTCAGGTCCCTGGAGGGCGGAGCCCTTGGCTTTGCCTCCTTGACGATGCTAGCCCTGACCATGGGCGACCCCTCCGGCATCGGCGGCGAGCTGACCCTGCGCGCCTGGCTGGCCACGCGAGCCACTGGCCCCGCCTTCGTCGCGCTGGACGACCCCGAGCGGCTGGCGGTGCTGGCCGCGGAGCTGAACCTGTCGGTGCCGATCGGCAGCGAAGAAACGGCCTTCGCCGACGCCCTGCCGGTCCGGCCGGTACGGCTCGCCGCGCCCGCCACGCCGGGAAGGCCGGACTCCGCCAACGCGCCCGCGGTGATCGCCTCGATCCGGCAGGCCGTCGCCCTGGCGCTGTCCGGTGCCGTGGACGGGGTGGTCACCAACCCGATCAACAAGGCCGCGCTCTACGCCGGCGGCTTCGCCCATCCCGGCCATACCGAGTTCCTGGCGCATCTGACCGGCACCGCCACCCCGGTGATGATGCTCGCCTGCCCGGCCCTGCGGGTGGTGCCGGTGACGGTGCATGTCTCGCTGCGCCGGGCGATCGAGGCGCTGTCGATCGAAGCGATCCTCACCGCCGCGCGGATCGCCGCCGCGGCGCTGGCGGACCGGTTCGGCATCGCCCGGCCGCGCCTGGCGATCGCCGGCCTCAACCCGCATGCCGGCGAGGGCGGGGCGATGGGCGAGGAGGAAGCAACGATCATCGCCCCGGCGGTCGCCGCGCTGCGCGCCGAGGGCCTCGATGTTTCCGGCCCCTGGCCGCCGGACACCATGTTCACGGACGCCGCGCGGGCGCGCTACGATGTCGCGATCTGCATGTACCACGACCAGGCGCTGATCCCGCTCAAGACGCTCGACATGCGCCACGGCGTGAACGTGACACTGGGGCTGCCGATCCTGCGCACCTCGCCCGACCATGGCACGGCCTACGATATCGCCGGCCGCGGCATCGCCGATCCGGCGAGCCTGATCGCGGCGCTGTGCCTGGCGGGGGAACTGGCCAAACGGAGGAGGACGCGATGACGCCGCAGAGGCTGGGCGTGAACATCTACCACGTGGCGACGCTGCGCAACGCCCGCGGCGGCTGGCACCCCGATCCGCTGGCCGCCGCGCATGCCGCGGTGCGCGCCGGCGCGGACGGCATCACGCTGCATCTGCGGGAAGACCGGAGGCATATCAGGGACGACGACGTGACCCGCCTGCGCGCCGCCCTGACCGTGCCGATGAACCTGGAGATGGCGGCAACCGCGGAGATGACCGCGATCGCGCAAGCGGTGCGCCCGCATGCCTGCTGCCTGGTGCCGGAACGGCGCGAGGAGGTCACCACCGAAGGAGGGCTGGACGTCGCTGGGGGGCTCGCCACGCTGCGCCCGGTGGTGGCGGCGCTGGCCAAGGCGGGCATCCGCGTGTCGCTGTTCATCGACCCCGACCCGGCGCAGCTGCGCGCCGCCGCGGCGGTAGGCGCAGCGGTGGTGGAACTGCATACCGGGGCCTATGCCGAGGGACGCCCCGGCGAACTCGAAAGACTGCGGGCAGCAGCGGCGATGACCACCGCGCTGGGGCTGGAATGCCATGCCGGACACGGGCTGACCTTCGCCAATGTCACGCCGGTGGCTTCCCTGCCCGAAGTGATGGAGCTGAATATCGGCCATTTCCTGATCGGCGAGGCGATCCTGGACGGGCTCGGGCCGGTGGTGGCGCGGATGCGGCGGCTGATGGACGCGGCGCGGGGTTGAGGAAGGAAAGCCAAAAGACTCAGCGCGTCGCCACCATGAACCGGGAAGTTGCCTGGCCGGTCCACCGTATTGAGCAGGTTGCCGTCCGAGCAATAGCAGTAGATGGCACTGTTGCCGAGCTTGTCGTTGGGCTGCAGTCGCGACCGCGTGCGCCCTACAGATAGTCGGTCTCGCCGCCGCGCGGGTTGATGACGGAAACGAGATTGCCGCGCTCGTCTTAGCCGAACTGGATGGAGAAGCCTCACTCACGGTAGGGCTTGCTGACCTGCTCCGACGTGATTCGCTGCCGATGCACTCGGTTCGCGCAGACGAGCATGGCAGCGGCAGTCCTGCGGCGGGAGGCACAGCGCACCCGGAGCACGCGCGCGGCAAGCCGCTCGAACTCTGGTGGCAGAACGAGACCAGGATCGGCCAGCAGGGCACACTGACCCGGGTCCCGGCTGAGCGCGGATCACCTCCCTTCGTCCCGCGCGACCAGCGCTACCCCCGGGCCTACAGGTTGGGCGCGATATGCCCGGCCAGCGGCATGAGCGCTGCGCTGGAGCTGCCCACCGCCAACGCCAGGATGATGACTTTGCATCTGGCTGACCTCAGCGCTTGCGTCCGGCCGGTCGCACAGGCCGTACTGACCGTCGATGGCACCGGCCGGTATCAGCTCGGTAGACGCCTGTACGCGCCAGACACCATCACCCTGCCGCATTTGCCTCCCTGCATCCCGGAACCAAACCCGGTCGAGAACGTCTGGGCCATCTTGCGGGGCAACACGTTCAGTATCCGGGTCTTCGATACCTACGAGGCGATCGTCGGCGCCTGCTGTCAGTCCTGAAACCGGCTCATCCCCCAGCCCGAGCGGATCGCCTCAATCGGCTATCGTGACTGGCCGCCGGTCAATCAATGACACCGAGCGTCTAAGTCGCCCACCTCCACCCGACGCGCGGCGGCCGGCTCGGCAGGCAGCTTGACTCTAGCGCGCCAGCCGATTTGATAGACGATCAGCGATCGCTCTTGCTCTTTGTTTTGCCGAGCAACTTTATCCGATCAGGTGATTCCATCTGATCGGATGTTGCTCTAGCCGCTGCACCACCGAGCGGGACACGACCGGTGAACTCCACTGTCCGCCAAGCGCGTATCACTGGCCATCCGGCGCCAGATCGGCGCGAAGGCGATCTCGCGCCTGCTGTTTGCGCTTGTAGAGATTAGCCCGCAGCGCCGCAGCCTGCCGTTCCTCGCGCGCCAACCGCTCGGCACGCGCCTGCTGAGTCTCAGCCGGGAGGGAGCGCTGGCTCGGCATGTCCTTCATACCCCACAGCATGGACCGGCATGAAGCCGCGTCAAGCCTGCAGCAAGCTTACGCCAAGCTTGAGACCCGAGCCCCGATCCT
This sequence comes from bacterium, assembly GCA_027311165.1. GTDB lineage: Bacteria > Pseudomonadota > Alphaproteobacteria > Acetobacterales > Acetobacteraceae > DAICZL01. The sequence goes on along the minus strand of DAICZL010000081.1, from coordinate 9,163 downwards.
CGCGATCGCTTGAGGCTGTGCCGGTCCAAAAAAGCTTGGGAACAGATCCACCCGGCGGATCACGCCCGAGGTGATACGAACGTGCATACCAGGGCACATGCCATGCTATCCCCAGGCGTCTTCGGTACGTGTAGGCCGTCCAGGCTTGGGATGTCCTCCGAACCGAATGGCCCCATTTCCAGGTCCTGTGCAGGAGGCGTCAACCTCGTTCCGGCGGAGGCTAGCTAATCTCCTGGCAACAGCAGCCGCAGCGCCTCAAGCTGTTGCAGTGTGCGGGCCAGCACTCCGCGCAGGCGCTCTGCCTCCGGGTCGAGCTTCGGGCGCAACGTCACCCGCGCCGAGGCCGGCGGCGGCACCAGCCCGGGCATCGGCAGTTCCGGCTCGACCGCCGCGAGGCTGCCGCGCTCGGCCGCGGCGGCAGCCTGTTCTTCGGCCGGCGGCGGCGGGATGTTATCCGACAGCCGCCCTCCACCCTCGCGCAGCAATCTCTGCACCCCCTTGATCGTGTAGCCCTGAGTGTAGAGCAGATCGGAGATACGCCGCAGCAGAGCAATGTCCTCCGGACGATAGTAGCGCCGCCCGCCGCCCCGCTTCAGCGGCTTCACCTGGGTAAACTTTGTTTCCCAGAAACGCAGAACATGCTGCGGGATATGCAGGTCATCCGCCACTTCGCTGATGGTGCGAAAGGCGTTTGGGGCCTTGCGGGTCCGCGGACGGCCGGCTTCCCCGCCCGCGTCTTCCTCCGGCTCGGACTGGCCCTTGCCGCCTGGGACGGTATCCGCGGGCGGACTCATTCCTCGTCACCGCCATCACCGGCGTCATCAGGCACCATGCCATTGACATGGGCCTTCAGCACATGGCTGGGGCGGAACACCAGAACGCGGCGCGGCAGGATCGGAACCTCTTCTCCGGTCTTCGGGTTGCGGCCCACGCGGCGGCCTTTCTGGCGCACAGAAAAGGTCCCGAAGCCGCTGATCTTGACAGATTCGCCCGCTTCCAGAGCAGCCGACATCCGATCCAGCACCGCTTCCAGCAGATCGGCAGATTCGTTGCGTGAGAGCCCGACCTGGGCATAAATCGTTTCGGAAAGCTGGGCGCGGGTGACCGTGTTCATCACTGAACGCTACGCAGCCGGTCGCAAACAATCAAGAAGGATCAGGCGGTTGTGACCGAACTTCGGGCTCAGCGCGCGCTGCGGGCACCGTGCTACATGCGCACCAGCGCCGAGCCCCAGGTGAGGCCGCCGCCCAGCGCCTCCATCAGCACCAGATCGCCCTGGCCGATGCGGCCATCGCCCACCGCCTCGGCCAATGCCAGCGGCACCGAGGCGGCCGAGGTATTGGCGTGGCGATCCACCGTCACCACCACCCGTTCCGGTGCCAGGCCGAGCTTGCGCCCCATGGCATCGATAATGCGCAGATTGGCCTGGTGTGGCACCAGCCAGTCCACATCCTCGCGGGTCAGGAAATTGGCGGCCAGGGCCTCGTCCACCGACTCCGCCAGCCGGTTGACGGCATGGCGGAACACTTCCCGCCCCTGCATCACCAATGTTCCGGGCAGGTCGGGCCGGCCGACCGCGCCATTCACATAGAGAATATCCCCCAGGCTGCCCTGGCCATGAAGATGGGTCGAGAGGATGCCGCGGTCGGTCCCCTCGGCACCGGCACGAAGGAACACCGCCCCGGCCCCATCGCCGAAGAGCACGCACGTGCCGCGATCGGACCAGTCGAGGATCCGCGAATAGACCTCCGTCCCGATCACCAGCACGCCCTTCGCCTGGCCTGCCCGGATCAGGCTGTCACCCACCGAGAGGGCGTAGACGAAACCGCTGCAGGCGGCCGAGAGGTCGAAGCCGAAGCCACCCGGCAGATCGAGCGCGGCCTGGATACGCAGTGCGGTCGACGGGAAGGCCTGGTCGGGAGTGGAGGTGGCGACGATGATCGCCTCCACTTCGGCCGGTTCGGCGCCGGCGGCGGCAAGCGCCTGGCGCGCCGCCGCGGTACCCATGAAGGCCGCCGTCTCGTGCGGGGCCGCGATGTGCCGCTGGCAGATGCCGGTACGCTCACGGATCCAGGCATCAGACGTGTCAAGACTGGCCGCTAGTTCCTGGTTTGTTAGCACCCGGGCGGGCAAATACCCTCCGGTGCCGGCCAGGATCGACCGCCGGGCCATCACTTGGACTGCCATCTTCGGTCCCTAGCTCGCCGCCGCCAGCCGCGGCCCCTCGCCGGCCTGTTTCGCGACCTCCTCGGAACCCGGCAGGCCGCCACCCGATCCGGCCCCAACAAGGGTGCCAGCGCCGAGACTGCCACCGAGACCGACGATTCGCGCCAACCCCTCGCGGATTCGCTCGTTGAACCGGTGCACCACCATGTCGAGCGCCACATCCATGGCATGGGCGAAGCCCTGCGCATCCGTGCCGCCGTGGGATTTCACCACGACACCATTCAGCCCGAGCATCACCGCCCCGTTATAGCGCCGCGGATCCAGCCATTCGCGCAGCCGGTCGAGCCCTGGCCGGGCCAGCACATAGGCGAGCCGTCCGGTCAGGCTGGAGGTGAATACCTGGCGCAGCATCTGGCCGACCAACTTCAGCGCGCCCTCGCCCGTCTTGAGTGCGATATTGCCGGTGAAACCATCGGTCACCACCACATCCACCGTGCCGGCGGCGATGTCGTGACCTTCGACGAAGCCATGAAATTGCGGGCCGATATGGCTCTCGCGCAGGATCTCGGCGGCCTGGCGCACCCGTTCGTCGCCCTTGAGTTCCTCCGATCCCACGTTCAGCAGGCCGATCGTGGGCGCGGTCAGGCCAAGCACGGTGCGGGCAAACACATCACCCATCACCGCAAACTCAACCAGGTTGCGGGTGTCGCAGGCGACATTGGCGCCGAGATCGAGCATCACCACATCCCCCCGCGCCGAGGGCCCGATCGCGGCCATCGCCGGCCGGTCGATCCCGGGCAGGGTCTTCACCACGATCTTGGCGAGCGCCAGCAGCGCGCCGGTATTGCCGGCCGACACCACGCCCGAAGATTCTCCAGACGCGACGGAATCGATCGCGACACGCATGGAGGCACGGCGGGCACGCAGCGCCGCGGTGGGCTTCATCTCGTTGGAGATCACGTCGGGCGCGTGGCGCACTGTGCAGGACGCCCGCGCCCGCCGATGCCGTGCCAGCAGCGGGTGCAGCCGCGCTTCATCGCCCACCAACAGGAATTTTGCCCCGGGGTGGCGCTCTGCGGCAATCGCCAGACCCTCGACGACGATGCCCGGGGCGTGGTCGCCGCCCATGGCATCCACCGCCAGGGTGAAGGCTGCGATCAACTCGTACTGGCCGGCGCGGGGCGGCCGGGGCTCAGGCGCGAACCGCGCCCTTGAGCGCCTTGCCCGCACCGACCACTTCGCGGCCGTCATAATGGCCGCAATGGCTGCAGATATGGTGCGGGCGCTTGAGCTCTCCGCAATTCGAGCATTCGGCATGCGCCATGGCGGGCAGCGCTTCGTGGCTGCGCCGCATTCCCCGCCGGGAGGGCGAGGTCTTCTTCTTGTGAACAGCCATGGGAAAACGCCTCTTCGGTCTGCGTGAGCACCGCCGCGCCCGCGACGGTCACATTATGGCAATGCTGCGAGCCGCGCCGTCTAGCAGACGCCTCTCTGCCCGGCAAGTCTCTCGGTGGAGCCGGTTCTAACCGGACAAGGCCGGTGTGGCCAGAGGCGTTGCCCCATCATCCCAACGAGGCACCGGCCCCCACCCTCTGACCCGGCCGAGCCTTACCGGTGAACGCCGTTCCCGGCAGCGCTCGCCCCCAGATCGGCCGGCAGCAATGTGCCTGCCCCGGCCTGCGCAAAACGCCCCCACGATTCACGCGGAGAACGGGCTCGCAGGCGATTCCAGGCTGGCATCAGGCCCGCGAGGATAGGGGTCAAGCGCCAGCGCAAGCTCCTCGACCGCGGCCTCACCGAGATCGATGCTGCCAGCCTGATAGGGGATTTCGTCTTCTGACTCCGGATCGATCTCGTCGGTCTCCCGTCCGGCCGGCACAAAGCGCACCACGAACGGGACCACGAGTTCGGCTTCGAAGGGTTCCAGGCTCACGACGCAGATCTGCACCACCCGCGCCTGCAGCATTCCCTGGGCACGGACCACCGCGAAGCCTCCTCCAGCTTCCAGCTTCAGCCGATAGCGACAGGACAACGCCAGCACCGCCGGCAGACCAAGCCGGGCGCCGAGTGCGGTGCATTCGGCCTGGCTGGCGCACACCTCTTCCTCACGTTCCTCCGGACCAAGCCGCACCAACCGGATGATACGGCTGAATTCCGGAGCATGCGCATGCTGTCCGGCGCCATCGGGGCCTGTGCCGGCCAAGGTCATGACGGCGGCTCCGCGGGTAGGAACGTCACCCGGCCGGCGGCGAGGTCAACGAGAGGCTGCTCCGCCAGAGCATGGGCCTGTGCCCGCACCAGCCGCGCCAGTATCTCCGCCCCCCGCGTGTCAGTGACGGCGCCCCGCCAGACATTGCGCAGCAACGCCTGAACCAGGGATGTATCCGCCTCCTCCTCCAGGGCCGCCTCATAGGCGCTGGCTCGGCCGTGGAAGGCCTCCCACATCACCCGCACCCGCTTGCCCACCGACAGATCGCCCACGCCCATCTCACGCAGGGTGATGTCCATGTCGCTGAACATCGCGTCGAACACTGCCTGCGCCAGCGCCGGGCCGGGTGCCGCAGCGACCCGCAGCCGCGCGACCAGCAGCGCGACATGCAAGCTGACCAGGTCGAACCTGCCATCCAGCGTGTCCGGCACGCCCAGCACCTGGTAGTGGTATGGAGCCCGCGCCGCCGCCACCGCCGCGCCGTAGAGCATGAACCCGGCACGCTCGTGCCGCGCACCCCGCAGCCTGTCCAGCACGCCCACTCCCGCCTCCCGCCATTCCATTCCGCCATGCCACAACGTTCACCGGCTTTGATCCCCCGGGCAGCCGGGCCTCGGGACAATTGACACGGTGACGCGCGCATGAGACGCCCCTCACATAGCAAGTGCGCGCGCACGGTCAATCGAAGCGCCCGCCAGGCCGCTCCCCGGCACCGGCCGGCGCGAGCCAACAACCCGGGGATGCCGCAGGATCATGTCGCCAGCGATCCGCCAGAACAGACCGATGCTCGGCACTGCACCGCTCAGCCATGCCGCTGCCGACACTGCCATGCCGGGGCCATCCCTTCAGGACATTGCCGTGCCGGTCCGCAGCACCGGTTGGATCGGCAGGACAGGCGCGGCTGCGCGCAAGGAATCGGCGACAGGCCAGGTCGCCTTCACGGCGTCCATCAGCCGCCGTGCCGCCCGGGCGGGCCGGCTGCGGACCATGGCACCGCTGCTGATCAGCCTGCTCGCCTCCAGCCTGCTGCTCGGTGGCTGCCACGTGTTCCAGGCCCCGGTCGTCGCCCGCGGCAACCGGATCGATCCCGATGCGCTCAAGGAACTGGTGCCTGGCACGTCCAGCCGCGTCGATGTCGTGTCGCTGATCGGCTCGCCCACCGCCAAGGCAACCTTTGACGAGAATCGCTGGATCTATATCGGCCAGGAGACCCGCATCCGGATCGGCCGCACTCCAGGCGTATTGAGCCAGGACGTGGTCGTGCTGACCTTCGACGACAAGGGCACACTGCTGGATGTGAAACACCTGAACCAGGATGATTCGCGGCGGATCGCCATGGCCTCCGGCGCGACGCCTTCGCCGGGCAGCGAGGCGTCGTTCCTGCAGCAACTCCTCGGCAATGTCGGCCGCTTCAATGCCGGCGGTGGCGGCGGCGCGGTTGGCCAGTTGGGCGCCGGCGGCACCGGGCTCGGCAATCCCTGAGGGCCCGCAGGGCCCTTCCACCCGCGCTGTCGCGGCATCCCCGGCACAACGCGATCGCGCTGGCGACTTCAGCCGCCCCCCCGTGTCCGGCGCCAAACGCCTCCATCCTATGCGGACTGGCCCGCTAGTGCTGCTATAGTGGCGGATCGGGTGACCCGGCCCGGACGGAACGGTCCGTCACGGCCGTGTCACCGGCAAGCCATCCGGTGCGCGAGAAGCGGGCACAGGGAAACGAGACGTCGGGATCGGGACCACCCGGCACTGCGGGCGGGGAACAAGAGGACGGCATGGCCAAATCCGACTGGGAGATCCCGCGTGAACTGCGCCCCGATCCGGACGAATATACGTTCGACCTGGCGGCGGCCCTGTCCGCGGTCGTGGCCATTCGCAGCCTGGTGCCGGCGGATGCCTTCACCGCCGGCGTGCTGGGCACCGAACGGACCGGCAGCGGCGTCGTGATCCGCGAGGACGGGCTGATCCTGACGATCGGCTATCTGATCACAGAAGCCGAGACGATCTGGCTGAGCCTTGCCGATGGCCGGGCAATCCAGGGCCACGCCCTGGCCTATGACCAGGAGAGCGGGCTCGGACTGGTACTGCCGCTCGGCCGGCTCGGCGTGGCGCCGCTGCCTCTGGGCGAGGGTGCCGGGCCCGCAATCGGTGATGCCGCGATCCTGGCCGCCGGCGGCGGGCCACGACGGGCCATCGAGACGCGAGTAGTCGGGCGGCAGGAATTCGCCGGGTACTGGGAATACCTGCTGGACGATGCGATCCTTACCGCACCTGCCCATCCATTCTGGGGCGGGGCGGCGCTGATCGGCACCGATGGCAGGCTGCTCGGGATCGGCTCGCTGATCCTCCAGCAGGGCGACAGTAAAGGACGGCGCCTCGACATGAACATGGTGGTGCCGGTGAGCCGGCTGCACCCGATCCTGGACGACCTGCTGCGGCTCGGCCGGGTGGACCGCCCACCGCGCCCCTGGCTCGGCCTCTATGCGACCGAGAACGACAGCGCAGTGGTGGTTGCCGGCCTGGCAGATGGCGGGCCGGCCGAACAGGCAGGAATCCGGGTCGGCGACCGGATCCTGGCGGTGGAGCACGACGAGGTGGCCGATCTGGCAGGGCTCTGGCGGCAGGTCTGGCGCTGCGGACCGGCCGGCGCGACCGTGCACCTGCATCTGGCGCGGGGCGAATCCACCGCGACCGTGGCGATCGCCACCGCCGACCGGACGCAGTTTCTGCGGGCGCCGCGCCTGCACTGAGGGCCGGGATCCGAGACGATCGCCCCGATGGCGGTCAGACCGGCCGACCTGCCAGCGATCGGGAACCGCGCCGCCGGCGCAGGCCGAGAAGCGGCCCACGCGGCCGCGGCCGGCCAGATGCCCCCCTGGGGGTCGAAACCCGACCCTCCTGGCCACGCCTCTGGAAGACGGCCCCCCGACCCGACGTCGCGCCGGCGGGACCTGTCGCTAAAACCCATCGGATCATGCCCATTGCGCAGACCTTCCCGCCGGCCGCGGCTCTCCCACCTGCCGGGGTTGCGCGCTGCCGGTCCAGCGGCTAGGTAGTCCGCCGGTTTGCCCCCCGGCGCTGCTGTAGCTCAGTGGTAGAGCACTCCCTTGGTAAGGGAGAGGTCGAGAGTTCAATCCCCTCCAGCAGCACCACGACGCGCAGATGGGCGGCAGCCGGGCGGCGGCAGACCCCGGGGCCCCAGGAGCCGGAGCGATGACGACGCTGCCGCGCTTACCCCGCCGGCACTCCCGCCGGCGCATTCTGGGTCGGCATGTGCGCCTGTGGCAGTACCGCTGGCGCGAACCCAGCCTGACCGCACTGCTGGTACTGATGCTGCTGGCAATCTTCGCCGCCGCACCGCTCTCGGCCTCCGGCATCATTCTGCCCTATGGGCTCGAAACGCTGATCGGCCTGATCCTGGTCGCCCTGGTCGTGCTGGTCTCACGCAGCCGCGGCGCCATTGCCATCATGATCATCGCCCTGCCGCTGGCCTCGAGCGGCACCGCAATGCGGGCTCTGCATCCGTCGATTTACACCGACTGGATCGCCGCGGCCGGCGTGGCGCTGGCACTGTGCGCGCTGTCCTGGGTGGTGGCCGGGGCGGTGTTCGGCGGCGGGCGGATCACCCATCACCGGGTCCAGGGCGCGGTCGTGCTCTATTTGAATTTCGCGCTGATCTTCAGTGTACTCTATCACCTGATGGTCGATCTGATGCCCGGATCCTTCATCGGCATCGCCCGAAACGGCGATGAACCGCATATCACCAGCCAAATGATCTATTACAGCTTCACCGTGCTCACCACGACCGGCTTCGGCGACATCGTGCCGGTTCATCCCTTCGCCCGCAGCCTGACCAATCTGGAAGCGGTTATCGGGCAACTCTATCCGGCGACACTGCTCGCCCGACTGGTGACACTGGAACTGGAGCAGCGCCGGCGCTGACCAGGCCTGGTCCGCAGCGTGCGGCCGGCACCTCGGCGCTGGCGGTCGGCCGGAGCCGGCAATGCCGGAGGTTCCGGCAGGCATCTGAACCGCTCCGGCAAGGCCACGGCCCCACTTGCCCTGGAACAGGCCGAAGCCCGATGCCCGGCAACCGCATCCTCGCAGGGGCGAAGAATGCGAGGTCCAGAGGCCTGGTGTTCGTGGGTCCGGGCGGCATCCTCCTCATGGGTCACGCAATTTCGCCTCACGCCAGCAGCCGGCGACATCGCCTTGTCGGTTGCCGGTCGAAGGTTGGCAGTCGGGGGTTGCTGGTCGGGGGTTGGCAGTCGGGGGCTGCCGAACCGCGGTCCCGCTCGGGGCCCAGGCCCGCCGGCGAGGGCGCGCACCACCGGCACTCCCACCCGACGCGCTGTCGTGATCGGCCAAAGAGGCCGCCGGCATCAGATCCGGCCGAGGAATCGGCTCAGATAGCCGGTCACATGGGCCAACGCCTGCGCCGTATCGATATGCACAGGCGAGACCGGCGCAAAGCTGCCATCCGCCAGCGCGGCGATATGAGCCGGGATATCCGCCCCCGCCGCCGGCAGATGTGTTGCCAGGCGCGAGAGATTGCGCTGCGCGAAATTCGGCGCCGCCGCGGCCAGCGCCGACACCTCGCCCGGCGCCGGGCGCACCGGAGCGGGCGTGATCGTGGTCGGGCCGTCATTGTCGGGTTGCGGCAGCGACAGTGCCCCCAGCAGATCCGGCGCGGCGGCATCGCGCGGGGTGAGCGGGTGCGGCACCGCGAACAGCCGCCGCAGCGTCGCGATGATCGAGGTATGGTCGAACGGCACCGCGCCGGGGGGGCGGATG
>DAICZL010000080.1 GCA_027311165.1 bacterium | reverse complement strand
CGGGCGCCGGCGCAGGCCCGCGCATCACGATCCGCCCCCATTCCGCCCGGCCGGGCAGTATCGAGCCTGGGGCGGCTTCGCAGCAGCGGCGGCATCGCGCCTCGCGGTTCAGGGAAACCGGCCCGACGCGACCTGGTCCGGCCCCGGTTCCGGCGATGGCGACCGGCGCTGCTGGCGGTCCAGCAGGCTTCGGTAGAGAGCGACATGGCGGGCGATGCATCTCTCCAGGCCGAATTCCGCCTCCACCCGCACCCGTGCCGCACGCCCCCAGGCCTCGGCAACGTCCGGGGCCAGGGCCCTGCGCAGGCCCGCCGCCAGCGCCGCAGGCTGGTCCGGTGACACCAGCCATCCGTTCTGTCCCTGGTCCACCAGTTCGGGAATGCCCCCGGTCGCGAAGCCCACCACCGGGGTTGCGCAGGCCATCGTTTCCAGCACCGCCAGCGGCTGGTTGTCGGCGAGCGTGCAGAACAGGAACAGATCCGCAGCGGCGTAGCAGTCGGCGAGCCTGGCCGGGTCGGTGAGATAGCCGGTGGCGTGGTGCGCAAGACCGCCCAGCGCCTGCGGCAGGTGCCGCTCGGCCTCGCCCACCACCAGCACGAAGGGCTTCAGATCAGCCACCTCGCGCAACGCGGCCAGCGCCTGGGGGATGCCCTTGCGGGTATCATGGAGGAACCCAGCCGAGACCAGCACGATCCTCCGCTCCGCCGGAAGGCCGAGCCAGCGGCGCAGGGCGGCGCGGTTGGCGGCCGGGCGAAACACCCCCAGATCCACCCCGTTGGCCATGATCTGCGGTCGCGCGCGGAGCTTGCCGCTCGATGCCGCGAGGTCGGCCATCCACGCCGAGGGCGCCAGCGTGGTCAGGGAACCCTGCGCATGCAGCGCGGTCTTGATCCGCTGGATCGGTCCGGTCCGGTCCAGAAGGCCGTCGATCGGCCATTCGCCCAGCCGCGGGCAGCCGCCATCACCGCCGCAACTGGTGCGGAAGCGGGTGCAGCCCATCGGATAGAGGCAGCCGCCAGTGAAGGGCGAGCAGTCATGCAGGGTCCAGACGGTGGGGAGCCGGGCGGCGAGCCAGCGCAGCGTCAGGGGCGAGATCGCCGAGGACAGGTCGTGGGCATGCACCAGGTCGAAATTCCGGGCCAGGCCGGCCAGCATGACCGCCGGTAGTTCGAAGGGCACGGTCTCGCCCCATCCCAGCCGGCGCTGCGCCGCATGGGCGAGGCGCGTCGCCTGTCGCAGCGGCGCGGGTCCATAGAGCGGCCGGCTGGTGGCGGTGAAGCCCGTGCCCTGGGCCCGGAAATGCACGGCCGTGTGGCCGCTGCGCCGGAGTCCCGCGGCGAGTAGCTCCGCGACCCGGCTCGCGCCGCCGCCGCGGCTGTCGCTCTTGCTCAGGATGGCGATGCGAAGAGCGCTGGCGCGGTGCGGCATGGCACCCATGATAGCAGGCATCCTTCACCGTAAAAGCTGGGGGAAGCCCGATCAAACCGCCGTGTCAGCCAGCTTTGGCGACGGATCCCGGCTGCGCGCGTGGCTAATTCCGGTCAATCTTTCTCATGATTTCAGGCCGGCATTGCACGATTGGAGAGATGCGTTGCCGAAGCACCCGCGCCGCGAGCAATATCGCATCAGGTTGACTTCAACTGCGATACAATTGCTTGCCAGAACAACGAGCCGGAGCGCGAGCGGAGCGCAGATCCGATTGAAACCGGTGCCGGGCGCGCCCTTGCCGCCGCCGCGCTGATCGCCGGCGCGCTCGCGATCGCCGCCCCCGGCGTGGCCGCGGCCACGACCTATGACGGGGTCAAGGCGTTCCAGATCAAGAACAACCCCAAGGAGCCCTGGAGCGACCTCGTGACCGGCACTTGGGTCACCGATACGGGCAGGTGCATCGGCATCACCGGTCTGCACTGCTGGACCCGGGAACCAGCATTCCGGACGTCGCGGCGATCGGCCGCAACACGACCGGTGCCATCGTGCATTTCTACACGATCGCGTTCCCCCCCCGACCATCTCCGGCCGGACCCGGCGAGTCTGGCCGACCTCGCCGTGGGGTTCACCGTGCCGGTCGCCGGGACAGACCGGATCGAGGGCGACTTCCCCGGCATCGATCCCAGCCAGGCCTCGCACCCGGTCGGCATCGCGCAGGGTGGCCTCTCGATCTTCTCTGCCACGATCGCGTCCTGCGGACAGAGCGACCCGTTCGACCTCGCCGCCGGCGACACGATCGACGTCATCTGCCAGCCGGTCCGTCCCATCTATCTTTCCACCGGCCTGGCCGCCAAGATCAGGCTCCTCGCGCCGGCGCCGTAGCGGGGGCGGTCTCTGCCGACCGCCGGGACGGCCGGGCGGCGCCCACCACAGCGGGAGCCACGATGTTCGTCCAGGCCTGTCTCAACGGCGCCCGCCCCGCCGGCTACCACCCCGCCCTGCCGCTCTCGCCCGCGGATCTCGCGGCCGAGGCGGCAGCCGCGGTCGCCGCCGGCG
>DAICZL010000079.1 GCA_027311165.1 bacterium | reverse complement strand
GGGGGACCGCCGGTCCCCCAGGGTTTCCCCGACGGGCGGGGGCAACGCCCTTTTGCCTTGCCGTCGCGCCGCACGCGGTCCCGCCACCGCCGTCGCCGGGTGCAGTCGCGGAGGCGAGACTTGACACCGGCCCCCGGTCAGCCTTTCTACCCGCCCTGCGCGTCGTGGACCCGGACCGGTCCTTGCCGGGCCGTGCAGGGGTGTAGCTCAATTGGCTAGAGCGCCGGTCTCCAAAACCGGAGGTTGGGGGTTCGAGACCCTCCACCCCTGCCAGCCGGCCCTTGCCAGTCCGGCCGCAGCGACGCGGGCCGTGGCAACGCGGGCAGAATGGTTTCGGGCAGTTCAGCATGGGGTGCGATCCCCAGGGGTGAGGGTGGCGTGGCGTTGGATCCGGCGAAATTCGTGCGCGAGGTGCGCAGCGAGGTGTCGAAGGTCACCTGGCCGTCCCGCAAGGAGACGCTGGTGACCACCGGCCTGGTGTTCGCCATGGGCGCGCTCGCGGCGGTGTTTTTCTTTGTCATCGACCAGGTCGTGGGCCTGGGCGTGCGTGCCCTGTTCGGCATCGGGGTCTGAAAGGGCGGATCATGGCCAAGCGTTGGTATGTCGTGCATGTCTATTCCGGGTTCGAGAAGAAGATCGGCCAGCAGATCCAGGAACAGGCCGCCCAGAAGGGCCTCGCTGACCATATCGACGAGGTGATGGTCCCGTCGGAGGAAGTGGTGGAACTGCGCCGCGGCCAGAAGATCAACGCCGAGCGGAAGTTCTTTCCCGGCTACGTGCTGGTGAAGATGGAACTGACCGACGACACCTGGCACCTGATCAAGGACACGCCCAAGGTCACCGGCTTTCTCGGCAGCAAGCTGCGGCCGACGCCGATCACCGATGCGGAAGCCGATCGGATCATGAAGCAGACCGCCGAGGGCGTGGAACGCCCCCGCCCCGCCATCCTGTTCGAGGTGGGAGAGCAAGTGCGGGTCGCCGATGGTCCGTTCACCAGCTTCAACGGCACGGTCGAGGAAGTGGACGAGGAAAAGGGCCGGGTGAAGGTCAGCGTGTCGATCTTCGGCCGCTCGACGCCGGTGGAACTGGAATACGGGCAGGTCGAGAAGGTCTGAAGGCCAGGGCTTCGCCCCCGCGGCCCGTCGGAACCTGATCGGGACCAGCGTTCCTGCGTGGCCCATCGGGACCGGCATCCCGAGCAGGCTACTCCCCAACGAATGCGGGTCCAGGGAGCGCGTGCTCCCTGGCGGGGTCCAAGGGCGGCGCCCTTGGCCTCGCTTTGCCGTCGCGCCATCTTGCCGAAAGCTGACCGGGCTGGTATGACAACCTGATCATCAGCCAGGTCCCATGAACGACCTCATCCAGCGCCGGAAGCTCTACCAGGAGGTCGCCGACCGGCTGCAGGCGATGATCCTGGCCGGCGATGTGCGGGTCGGTGACACCCTGCCCTCCGAGCGCGAGCTGATGGAGCGCTTCGGTGTCGGCCGTCCGGCGGTGCGCGAGGCGCTGCTGACGCTGGAGCGGGCCGGGCTGATCGCCATCAGCGGCGGCGAGCGCGCCCGGGTGGTGCGCCCCACCGCCGCGGGGATGATGGCCGGGCTCGATGCCGCCGTGCGCCAGTGGCTGGGCGATGCCGCCGGCGTGCGCCATCTCCAGGACGCCCGCCTCCTGTTCGAGGCGGCGCTGGCCCGTCGCGCCGCCGCCGGCGCCGATGCGGCCGGCATCGCGGCCCTGGTCGATGCGCTGGCCGAGAACCGGGAAGCGCGCGGCGATCCGGCCAGGTTCGAGCGCACCGATGTCGCCTTCCACTACGTGCTGGCGCAGATGTCCGGCAACCCGGTGTTCACGGCCATCCACCGGGCGATGGTCGGCTGGCTGACCGAGCAGCGCACCATCTCGCTGCGCTCGGCCGGCGCCGAGGCGGGTGCCTTCGCCAGCCATCGCGAGATCGTCGATGCCGTGGTCGCACGTGACCCGGACGCGGCGGAGCGCGCCATGGCGAGGCATCTGGGCGAGGTCGCCCGGCTCTACTGGCTGGCCCGCGAACAGGAACCAGACCCATGCAAGACGGCTTCGTGATCCTGGCGGAATTCACGCTGGTGGCCGACCAGGCGGACGCCTTCCTGGCGCTGGTCAGGCGCAATGCCGCTGCTTCGGTGCGCGAGGAGCCGGGCTGCCGGCGCTTCGATGTGCTGGTGCCGGAGGACGCCGAACCGCGCGTCGTGCTGTACGAGATCTACGACAGCCCGGCCGCCTTCGAGGCGCATCTGGCGAGCGCGCATTTCATCGCCTTCCGCGACGCCACTGCGGCGATGATCGCGGGGCGGTCGGTGCGGCGCTTCGGACTGGATGAACACACCAAACACGGCGAACGGGGACAATGATGCGCGAAAATCCTGCCAAGCAGGCACTGGCGAAGGGCGGCTGTTCCTTCGGGACCATGGTGTTCGAGTTCTTCTCGCCGGGCATGGCGCAGGTGGCGCGCGCGTCCGGCGCCGAGTTCGTGCTGTACGACATGGAGCATAGCGGCATCACCATCGAGACGCTGAAGGCCCAGTTCGCCGCCTGTCGCGGCCTCGGCCTCGCGCCGATGGTGCGGGTGCCCGCCACGCAATATCATTTCATCGCCCGGGTGCTCGACATCGGCGCGATGGGCGTGATGGTGCCGATGGTGGAATCGGTCGAGCAGGCGCGCGAGATCGTCTCGTTCACCCGCTACCCCCCGCGCGGCCGGCGCGGCGCCGGCTTCGGCATGGCCCATGACGACTACACGGGCGGTTCCATCGCCGAGAAGATCACCGGCGCCGAGGCGCGCACCCAGGTGATCGTGCAGATCGAGACCGGGCGCGGCGCCGAGGCCGTCGATGCGATCGCCGCGGTGGAGGGTGTGGACGTGGTGTGGCTCGGTCATTTCGACCTCACCAATTTCATGGGCATCCCCGGCGAGTTCACCCATCCGCGCTATCTGGAAGCGGTGGCGGCGATCGTCGCGGCGGCGCGGCGGCACGGCAAGGTGGCGGGCTTCATGGCGGCCGACGAGAGCTGGGCGCGCGACTATGTCGCCAAGGGCTTCCGGATGCTCGCCTACGGGCCCGACCAGGTGCTGTACCAGCGCGCGCTCGCCAGCGGCTTCGCCGTGCTGCGGGATGCTGCCAGCGCCCTGGCGAAGGCCTGATCCGATGGCGAGGTTCCGCATCGGCATCAGCGCCGATCTGCTCGACAGCCGCGGCGAGCCGTCCTTCGGCCCCGCCCCGCTCGCCCTGCTGGATGCCGATCCGGGCGTCGAGCGCGTATATCTGCCCAAGGGTCTCAAGGCGGTCACGCCCGAGCTGCTCGCCGGCTACGACGCGCTGCATATCAATTCCCCGCGGGTCAGCCGGGAGAGTTTCGGGAACGGTCCCTGCCGCACCCGCGTCATCTCGCGCCATGGCGTCGGCTATGATTCGGTCGACGTCGCCGCCTGCACGGACCACGACGTGATCCTGACCAATCAGCCCGCAGGGGTGCGGCGGCCGGTCGCGGTGATGGCGCTCACCTACATCCTGGCGCTGTCGCAGAAACTTCTGATCAAGGACCGGCTGACCCGCGAAGGACGCTGGGGCGAGAAGCTCGACCACATGGGCATGGGGCTGCTCGGCCGCACCATGGGGCTGGTCGGCGCGGGCAGCATCGGGCGCGAGATCCTGACGCTCGCGCAGGGCTTCGGCATGACCCAGCTGGCCGCCGATCCCTATGCCGATCCGGCGCTGGTGGCGCAGGCCGGCGGGCGGCTGGTCGATCTCGACACGCTGCTGGCAACGGCGGATTTCGTCGTGGTGATCTGTCTGCTGACCGAGCAGACGCATCACCTGATCGGGGCGCGCGAGCTCGGCCTGATGAAGCCCTCCGCCTATCTGATCAATGTCGCGCGCGGCCCGATCGTGGACGAGGCGGCGCTGATCGCGGCGCTGCAGGCGGGGACCATCGCCGGCGCCGGGCTCGACGTGTTCGAGCAGGAGCCGGTCGATCCCGCCAATCCGCTGCTCGCCATGCCCAATACCATCGTCAGCCCCCATGCGCTGTGCTGGACCGACGAGTGCTTCGCGGGCCTGGCCGGTGGCGGCTTCACCGGCATTCTCGAGGCGCTGCACGGCCGCCATCCGCGCAACGTGGTGAACCCCGAGGTGCTGGACCGCCCCGGGCTGCGTGCCTGGCTGACCGCCAACGCCTGAGGTCAGGGGGCTCGGCCCAGCGCAGACCCGCCGGGGGGCGCTGCTCCCTGGCGGGTCTGGCCTGGCCCGGGTGGGACGGCGCTCCGGCCTTGCCTCGCTTGCGGGGAAGGTGCGGGCCGGATCTGGCGTCCGCCGGCCCGACCGGCCCACCGGCGGCATCGCCGTGCCGGGCCGGCGCATGGCGGCCGCGCGGTCGTGCCCATCCCGCCGTGTGGCGCCTGTCACGAAACCATGCTAATCGCGCGCTGCTTCGTCCCCAGGCGGAATTGGCGCGGGGGCGGGACGACCCCATGAACCGGCAGGCAGGAGCTGCGGAGCCGATGAGCGAAATCGCCGACAAGGTTAAGAAGATCGTGGTGGAACACCTCGGCGTCGAGGAATCGAAGGTGACGGCCGAGGCGTCCTTCATCGACGACCTCGGCGCCGACAGCCTGGACACCGTGGAGCTGGTGATGGCCTTCGAGGAGGCGTTCAGCGTCGAGATCCCCGAGGATGCGGCCGAGAAGATCAGCACCGTGAAGGATGCGATCGACTATATCGAAAAGCAGAAGGTGGCCTGAGGCCGCGACGATGCTGGGGGGTGGTGGCGCCATGCGCCGGGTGGTGGTGACGGGCATGGGCATCGCCTGTCCCCTGGGCGTCGGGGTCGGCCATGTCTGGCGGCGCCTGATCAACGGTGAATCGGGCATTGCCGCCATCCAGTCCTTCGACGTGGCGGATTTGCCCTGCAAGGTGGCGGGCCAGGTGCCGCAGGGAACCCGCGCCGAGGGGGGGCTCGATATCGGCGAATGGATCCCTCTCAAAGACCAGAAGAAAATGGACCGCTTCGTCCATCTGGCGATGGTCGCGGCCAGCGAGGCGGTCGAGGATTCCGGCTGGAAGCCCGAGTCCGAGCCCGATCGCTGCGCCACCGGCGTGATGATCGGCTCGGGCATCGGCGGCCTGCAGACCATCTACGAGGCCTCGGTGCAGGTGAAGGAAGGCAAGGCACGGCGGCTCTCTCCGTTCTTCATCCCCTCCGCCCTGATCAACCTCGCTTCCGGCCATGTCTCGATCAAATACGGGTTCAAGGGTCCCAATCACGCTGTGGTGACCGCCTGCGCGACCGGGGTGCACGCGATCGGCGATGCCGCCCGGCTGATCATGCTGGGCGATGCCGATGTGATGGTCGCCGGCGGCGCCGAGGCGACGGTCTGCCAGATCGGCATCGCCGGGTTCTGCGCGTCCCGCGCGCTCTCGACCGGGTTCAACGACCAGCCCGTCCGCGCCTCCCGCCCCTGGGATGTCGACCGCGACGGGTTCGTGATGGGCGAGGGTTCGGGGATGCTGGTGCTCGAGGAATACGAGCACGCGCGCGCCCGCGGCGCGCAAGTCTATGCCGAGGTGGTGGGCTACGGGCTGTCGGGCGATGCCTTCCACATCACCGCCCCGGCCGAGGGCCATGAAGGCGCCTTCCGCGCCATGCAGGCGGCGCTGCGCAGCGGCCGGATGGAGCCGGCCGACATCCAGTACGTGAACGCCCACGGCACCTCCACCCCGCTCGGCGACGATCTGGAGCTCGACGCGGTGGAGCGGCTGTTCGGCGATTCCGCGGGGCGAATCGCGATGTCGTCCACCAAATCCGCCACCGGCCATCTGCTGGGCGCGGCGGGGGCGGTGGAGGCGATCTTCTCGATACTGGCGGTGCGCGACGATATCGCCCCGCCAACGCTGAATCTCGACCGGCCGAGCCGGGAAAGCCCGATCGACCGGGTGGCGCACAGTGCCCAGCAACGGCCGATCCGCGCGGCGCTGTCCAACAGCTTCGGCTTCGGCGGCACCAATGCCAGCGTGATCTTCCGCGAAGCCGCCTGAGGGGGCGGGATTTTGGCCCTGATGCGCACAGGGTGGGGGCTGCGGCTGCGCGAGCGCGCAGTTCCTGTCCGGCGGGCGATCGCGTTCCGCCTGGCGCTGCCGGGGCGGTGATCGCCGGCCTGGCCGGGCAGCGGTGCTGAGGTGGCGAGGATGAAGCGACTGCGGCGCCCCCTGACGATGCTCCTGGCCCTGGCGCTGATGCTGGCGGCGCTCGGTCTGGGCGGCCTTGCGGCCTTCCGCGCGCCGGGAAAGCTGGCGGCGGCGCGGGCGGTGGTGGTGCCGCATGGCGGGCTGGGCCCCGCCGCGGCGGCGCTGGTCGCTGCCGGTGCGATCGACGGGGCGGCCGGCTTTCGGGTCGCGGCGTTCCTGACCCAGGGCGCCGGACCGGTCCGGGCCGGAGAATTCCTGCTGCCGGCCCATGCCAGCCTGCGCGAAATCCTGGACGCGCTGCGCACCGCCCGGCCGGTGCAGCACCGGCTGACCATTCCCGAGGGCCTGACCAGCCGGCAGATCGCCGCACTGCTCGACCATGCCGAGGCGCTGGCGGGGGCCGGCGCCCCGTCATCCGCGCCGCCGGCC
>DAICZL010000074.1 GCA_027311165.1 bacterium | reverse complement strand
GAGATCGCAAGGCTCACCTTCCTGCCCTTCGTCAGCGCCGCGAACAAATTCACCGTGCAGGGCGCGCATGACGCGCTG
Organism: bacterium; assembly: GCA_027311165.1. Classification (GTDB taxonomy): domain Bacteria; phylum Pseudomonadota; class Alphaproteobacteria; order Acetobacterales; family Acetobacteraceae; genus DAICZL01. Next base: position 3,508 of record DAICZL010000074.1, on the reverse strand, counting down.
GTGCACTTGTCCGGCACGCTGCGGACGCTGGCGGTCTCGCTCTACAAGATCGGCAACGACATCCGCCTGATGTCCTGCGGACCGCGCGCCGTGTTCGCGGAATTGCTGATCCCGGAGAACGAGCCGGGATCGTCGATCATGCCCGGCAAGGTCAATCCGACCCAGGCCGAGGCGCTGACCATGATCGCCGCCCAGGTGATGGGCAACGACGTCGCGGTCGGCCTGGGCGGCGCCGGCGGCTATCTGGAGATGAATGTCTACAAGCCGCTGATCATCTTCAACCTCATGCACTCGATCACGATCCTGACCGATGGCTGCACCAATTTCCGCAGATTCCTGGTCGAGGGCACGAAGCCCAACCTGAAGAAGATCCGGGAGTACGTCGATCGCTCGCTGATGCTGGTGACCGCGCTCGCGCCGGTGATCGGCTATGACAAGGCCTCGCAGATCGCCCATCACGCGATGGATCACGACCTGACCCTGAAGGCGGCGGCGCTCGATCTCGGCTTCGTGTCGGAGGCGGAGTTCGACCGCATCGTCGATCCGTCCAAGATGGTGAAGCCCTATGTCGCGACGGGCGCGTAGCGGCCCGAGCGCCCGAACCGCACCCTTCGTCCCCACAGCGGAAGCCCAGCCCCCATGCCCGATCCTGACCGCGCGGCGCCGACCGGTGCCGAATTGCTGCACAACCCCCAGCTCAACCGGGGCAGCGCGTTCCCGCTGGCGGCGCGCCGCGCGCTGCGCATCGAGGGTCTGCTGCCGCCGGTCGCGGACACGCTGGAACTGCAGGTCGCCCGGGTCCATGCCCAGATCGCGATGCTGGACAGCGATCTGCAGAAATACCTGTTCCTGAGCGATCTGCAGTCGCGCAACGAGGTGCTGTTCTACGCCGTGCTGATGTCCGACGCTGCGACCTTCATGCCGCTGGTCTATACCCCGACGGTGGGCGAGGCGTGCCAGAAATTCGACCACGTCTTCCACGCGTCCCGCGGGCTGTATCTGCCGATCACGGCGAGGGGCAGGCTGCGCGAGCTGCTCGGCAACTGGCCGCAGCCGGATGTGCGCTTCATCGTGGTGACCGATGGAGAGCGCATCCTCGGCCTCGGCGATCTCGGCATCGGCGGCATGGGCATCCCCGTCGGCAAGCTCGCCCTCTACACCGCCTGCGCCGGCGTGCCGCCGCAGCTCACGCTGCCGATCACGCTGGATGTCGGCACCAACAATGCCGAGCTGCTGGAGGACCCGCTCTATCTCGGGCTGCGCCAGAACCGCGTGCGCGGCGCCGAATACGACGCCTTCATCGAGGAATTCGTGCAGGCGGTGCAGGAGAGGTTCCCGAAATGCTGCCTGCAATGGGAAGATTTCGCCAACATCAACGCGGTGCCGATCCTGGCCCGCTACCGCGACAGGATCTGCACCTATAACGACGACATTCAGGGCACCGCCGCCGTCGCCCTCGCCGGCATCCTCGGGGCGCTGCGCATCACCGGGCAGAAGCTCGCCGACCAGCGCATCCTGTTCCTCGGCGCCGGGTCGGCCGGGACCGGCATCGCCGAACTGATCAGCCAGGCGATGGCGCTCGAGGGAATGCCGATCGACCAGGCGCGGGCGCGGAACTGGCTGTTCGACATCGCCGGGCTGCTGGTGGACACGCGCACCGATCTCGCCCTGTTCCAGCGTCCCTTCGCGCACGCCCATGCGCCGGTCGGCAGCTTCGTCGCGGCGGTCGAGGCGCTGCGTCCCACCACCATCATCGGCGTCAGCACGGTGCCGAAGGCGTTCAACCAGGCGGTGATCGAGGCGATGGCCCGGATCAACCCGCGGCCGATCATCTTCCCGTACTCCAACCCGACCTCGCGTTCGGAATGCACCGCCGAGGAAGCCTATCGCTGGTCGGCCGGCCGGGCGGTGTTCGCCAGCGGCAGCCCGTTTCCCCCGGTGCAGATCGACGGCAAGACGCTGGTCCCCGGGCAGGGCAACAACGTCTACATCTTCCCCGCCATCGGCATGGCCGTGCTGGCGACGGAGGCGCGGCGGGTGACGGAGCAGATGTTCATCATCGCCGCGCACGGTGTCGCCGAGCAGGTGACCGACGAGAACCTGGCCAGCGGCCTGATCTACCCGCCCACCAGCAACATCCTCGAAGCCTCGCTGCACACCGCCGCGCGGATCGCCGCCTATGTCTTCGATCACGACCTGGCCGGGCTGCCGCGGCCGGCCGACATCGCCGCCCATGTGCGCGCCTGCGCCTACCGGCCGGCCTACCCAGGCGAGGCCTGACGCCGGCATGGCCCAGGCGGAGCCGGCCGAGCCCGCGCAGATCGAGGAGGTCGCCCATCTCGCGTTGCAGACCGGCCGGCTGCTGCTGCTGAACGGCGCAGGCACGGCGCATGTGGAAGCGGCGGTGACGCGGTTTGCCTCGGCCTTCGGCTGTGAGACCAATGTGGTGGTGGGCTACGAGGCGCTGCTGCTGACCATCGTCGCCGGCGGGCATTTCCGCACCAAGATCGGCCATCGCGTGCCGGCGATGGGGGTCGGGCTGACCGCCGTCGCGGCGCTCGATGCTCTGCTCGCCGAGGCCGGGGCCGGCCGGCTTTCCCTCCCACAGGCACGGGCGGCGCTGGCGGCGATCGAGCGCCGCGAGCCGGATTATCCGCGGTGGCTGGTCATACTTTCGCTCGGCCTGACCGCGGCCAGCCTCAGCCGGCTGTTCGGCGGCGACTGGCCCTGCTTCGCGGTCGCCTGGCTGGCCGGCGCGGCAGGGACCTGGCTGCGCCAGGAACTCGGACGCAGGCGGGCCAATCCAGTGGCCATCCCCTTCGCCGCGTCCTGCGCCGGCGGGATCATCGGCGGGGTCGCGGTGCTGGCGGGGGTCAGCGCCACGCCGTCGCTGTGCCTGATCGCGCCCGCGATGATCCTGGTGCCCGGCGTGCCGCTGATCAATGCGATGCAGGACATGCTGGGCAACCACATGACGCTCGGGATCGGCCGCCTGGGCTTCGCGAGCCTGATCACCACCGCGATCGCCTGCGGCCTGTTCGTGGCCATGGCCATCACCGGCGCGGCGATCCCCGTGGTCGAGCCCGCGCGCAGCGTCGCGCCGGCGGAGGATGCGCTGTTCTCGGCGCTGGCGGCGCTGGGCTATGTGGCTCTGTTCAATGTGCCGGCGCGGATGGCCTGGGCCTGCCTGGCCTGCGGCGTCGCCAGCCATACGCTGCGCACCCTGTGCGGCGGGCTCGGGATCGGCATCGTCACCGCCACGCTGGCCGGCGCGCTCGCCGCGGGCATCCTGGCGCAGGTCTTCGCCCGGCGCTTCCAGGCCCCCGCGGTCGCGTTCGCGTTTCCGGGCGTGGTCGCCATGGTGCCCGGCGCCTATGCGTTCCGCGCCGTGCTGGGAAGTCTGCAGATCGCCGGCGGGACCGCCGATCCAGCGCTGCTGAGCGCCACCTTCGCCCTGGGGATCCCGGTGGTGCTGATGATCGGGGCGATCGCGATCGGCATCGCCGCC
>DAICZL010000063.1 GCA_027311165.1 bacterium | reverse complement strand
GGCCGGGATGCTTCGCAAGAACCAAGCGATACCCCGCCCGGTTCCGACCGGGCGGGGCTTGGGCTGTGTCAGTCGGCGCGGCGACCATTGGGGCGGGACCAGATCAGGCTGTAGCCTTCGCCCTCTTCGTCGTCGAAGAGGTTGGCGAAGATAGGGGCGGTGAAGCTCGGATCGTCGAGCTTGAGGCCCAGATAGTCGCGGCCCTCGTTGGAGCGCTTGGCCCAGGCGGCGCCGATCTCGACTCGGCCGACATAGACGCGGTGGCTGGGGCTGTTGTCGCCGGAGCGGGTGGTTTCGGGGACGATCCGGACGTTCTTGGCCTGGACCGAAAGGGTGACGATTTCGCCGGTGAATTCGTTCGAACCGGTCTTCTTGAAGGTGCCGATGGTCGCCATGGTAGTTCTCCTTGATCTCTGTTTCCGAGCCCGCACCATTGCGGCCTCGATGGTGATCGAAGGGCCGGAGGCGATCGACGGCGCACCCCGAAGGGGCTCGACAGCAAAGGAGGGGCTTTCTTGTTTCGCGAGGAATGACGGCGCAGCCGGCAGGGGAAGAAAGTTTTGACGCCGCTGTTGCGCCATAGGCGGTCGAGGCTTTAGCCGGCCTTCGGCCAGATCAATCCATCGAAGAGGCCGTTCGGTGCGCTCGCCCTGACAGAGTTCACGTGAAGGAGAACGTGGCGACTTTCGAGTCACCGCGGAGACTGGCCGGTGAATTCGACGGCGATGCGGGGTCCGTCCTGGCCACCAACGGATCTCCTGCTTCCGAAACCAGGCTCCGGCTGCACTTCCCGTCACGCGCTTCGTTGGCCGAATAAGTGAGACCCTCGCCGCTTGGGCCATGTGCCTCAACGACCCGCCGCGACGCGCGGGGGCTCTGCGATAATCGGGTGAGTGTGGACGAGAGAGCGCCCTCACACCGTGTTCGACGACGCAGACGGCGGGCATACGGAATGCCTGATCCAGCCCCGCCCCATCGGCTTAACGGTGTCAGCCCCGCGCCAAGTCCTGTCCGGCTGGTCCGGGCGCGGCCATTCCTGTGAAGCGGACGAACGCCGTGACGCTGACGGCGACCGCGCCGATGACGGCGAAGATCGTCTGCCAGGTGGGTGAAGGCATCGCCATCTGGGCGATTCCGTGCGTGGCGCTGTAGCCGGCAACGGTGGCGGGCGCGACGTAGAGGAGGATGATCAGGAGTCGAATCCAGGCCCAGGGCACAAAGGCGAGTGCGAGCTGGCCAATTCCAAAGGTTACGCCGCTCGCCACGAGGCCCACGGCGATTCCACCGAGCACCCCGGCCCCGGTGTGGAACGCCCATATGCCGATCGTCAGACCGGCGAAAAACGGCAGCGCAAAGACAGCGAGGGTGAACAGCAGCCAGCAGATAAAGCCGATGCCGACGATGACGAGGAGTGGTCCGAAGATGATCATGGCGGTGTACTCCGTGAGATAAAGGTCTGACGGTCGCGCCTTCCACCACCACCACGGCGCGAGCAGGAGTATAGCCGCAAACAGGCGCCAGGGGGAGTGGGAATCCCGCTGGCGCCCCGAGGTTCAGCATGCTTGGCGGTTGGCCCCTTCATGGTTGGAAGGGGTCGAATTCGTGGATGACGGCGGCCGGATCGCCGTCATATTCGGCGGCCAGCATGACGCCGAAGTTGCCAGTGTCAGCATGAAAGACGACGACGCAGACCATGAGAGTGATGGCGAGGTTCCAGCCGTTAGCGAATGCGAGGGCTTGAGACATTGATCCGGCTCCTGTGCTGAGGCGGGGACCATCCCCGCGCGACAGGCGCCCGATGTGTTCGGCCAAGGGCCGCAATCACCGCGAAGGCGAAGACGCAGCGGCGGCACGCTTCGCGTAAGCCGACCCTTTACGGGTTGATGGCGTCAGGTCCTGGGCCGGACCAAGGATCAGCGCTGATAGACGCGGGGTGGCGCCCGCCGGCAGGAGCCGCCACTCAAAGGCCGTCGCGGACAATACATGGAACCTCGTTGTCCTCACGGTGCGCTGGCCGATCGGCTAAGGTGTGCTTGCGAATCGATATGATGGTTGACGCATGCGGCATGGCGGAATTCACGGGACGCGACCTGCACCCGGTGACGAAGGTGCTCGCCATTGCGGTACTGGCGATCGAGCGGCAGCCGGGACCGTTTCAATCGGCGTCTGATCAGAGCGATATGAAGGCGCTGCTCGAAGGCCTGATCGAGAACGATACGCAGTTGGCGCACTATGCTCGCGCGGCCCGGATCGCGGTGACGGGTGAACCGGACTGAAAGGCGGTTCTGCGGAAAGCCGGTGATCCGCCTTTGCGGTTCGACGCCAATTTTATTGAGAATAGGCGGCGCTCACGCGCCGCCGAACTTCCAGACCGGGATGCCAAGCTTCTTCGCCTTGTCGGCGAGGTTGTCCTGGATGCCCGTGCCGGGGAAGTGCATCACGCCGATCGGCAGCACTTCGAGCATTGCATCGTTGCGCTTGAACGGCGCGGCCTTGGCATGCTTCGTCCAGTCCGGTTTGAAGGCGATCTGCGGGACCTTGCGGTTGTCGGCCCATTTGGCGGCGATCAGCTCGGCGCCCTTCGGCGAGCCGCCATGCAGCAGCACCATGTCGGGGTGCTTGGCGTGGACCTGGTCAAGCTTGGCCCAGACCAGTCGATGATCATTGAAGTCGAGCCCGCCGGTCAATGCCACCTTCGGTCCCGCGGGCAGGAGCACCTGGTTGTCGGCGCGCTTCTTCGCCGCCAGGAAGTCGCGGCTGTCGATCATCGCCGACGTCAGGTTGCGATGGTTGACCTTCGACCCCTTGCGCGGTCGCCAGGCCGAATGGAAATGGTGCTCGAACTGGTCGCCGGCTTGGTCACGCATCAGCTCGAAAGCGTCGCGGCGTTCGATGAGCGTCTGACCCTCCGCGATCAATCGTTCCAGTTCGACGGATTTGACCTCGCTGCCGTCCTGTTCCCGCTGCGCGCGCTGCTGGGCGAACTCGTTGTCGTCGAGTTCGCGTTCGATCCGTTCGATGGCGCGATGGAAGACATTCACTGTCGACCAGAGCAGGTCCTCGAGGTCGGGTTCGAGGCGAGTTTCAGCCAGCGCAACCACGAGGGCGTCGAAGATGTCGGAGATGCTGCCGGCGAGGATGTGCGCTTCGGGAAGCGGCCTGGGATCGGGCTCGTCGTTGAAGGGACGGTAGCCATAGAGCTGGAGTTCATGGAGGACCTGGTCGGTCGGGGATGAGCTGTGGTGCGGCTCGAAATCGTCGTCGTGGTCGGTGGTCATTGCGGCTTTCCTTGTCGGATCGGCCGCGCCCATCGCGGCCTTCATGGCGACGAAGGCGGCGGGCAGAACGGACTTGCACCCGCAGCGCAGCGGAGGGCCGGAGCCTCGGCGGAGGACCGAATGGGGCCGACTATTTTGTCTCGCGATGTAAAGGCGGCTCTGCCGCCGACGGAAAATAGTCCGCCCACGAGGTTGCCGGTCCGGGCCGCTTGCTGCCCGATCGCCCTCTCAGAAGGCCGTGGGCGTGGTCCTCTCCGATGGCTGAGGAAAGCATGACCGCCGCCTACGGTGACGACGATGCCGACCCGCCCCTCATCCCGTTCCGGCTATGCCGCCAGCTCCATGAAGCGGGCGACGTCCTGTGCCGCGATCTGCACCCGGCTGGCCGCCCGAAGTGCGTCGATTCCGAGCAGCCGGAGATCCTCGTTGAAGTCGCCGAGCCGTGGCGAGATCATGATCGCCTCGATCCCGGCCTCCTGCGCCCGGTCGATCAATGTCGCCATCGCGCCATCGCCGGCCGGATCATCGTCGCGGGCGATGTAGAGTCGGCGCAGCGTGTGCGGGAACAGGATGGCGGAAAGATGCGCCGCTGAGAGGGCTGCGACCATCGGCATGTTTGGCAGGACGCATCGAAGCGACAGTATCGTCTCGATACCTTCGCCGGCCGCCATGACCTCGCCCGCCACGCCAAATCGAACGGC
>DAICZL010000055.1 GCA_027311165.1 bacterium | reverse complement strand
GTGCATTACGCGGCGAGCAAGGGCGCGATCGACACCTTCACGATCGGGCTGGCGCGCGAGGTCGCCGGCGAGGGCATCCGCGTGAATGCGGTGGCGCCTGGGCTGATCGAGACCGATATGAACCCGGCGGAGCGGCTGGCGCGGCTGGTGCCCGGCGTGCCGGCGCAGCGGGTGGGCCGGGCCGAGGAAGTGGCCGAGGCGGTGGCCTGGCTGCTGTCGCCGGCGGCCTCCTATGTGACCGGCACGGTGCTGACCGTCTCGGGCGGACGGTAGGCGGGCGATCCGCGCGCCGCACCCGGGTTTGGACGAATCGCCGTCCTGACTGGCCATTCCGCCGCGGCGTTGACTCATTGTCTTGGCGTTCGCACTGACACTGTGGCAAAACCTTCCCGGGACGGTCCACCCGGACCAGGTCCCGACGACCGGTCCGGCTCTGGCCGGAACGCAAGCCATCGGGCCGGTCCGCCATCGGGCCGGCGAGCCCTCGGAGAAGATCGATGACGCTGCAGCGCGGATGGCTGACCGGATTTGGCGTGGCGGGGCTGAGCTGGTCCGCCCTGGCGGCGGTGCTGGGGGCACCGGCCCTGGCCGAGCCGCCCACCACCCTGCAGCAGGCCCTGGCCGCGGCCTATTCCAGCAACCCTTCCCTGCTGGCCGCCCGCGCCCAGCTGCGGGCGACCGATGAAGGCGTGCCGCAGGCCCTGGCAGGCTGGCGGCCGACCGTCACCCTTACCGGCAGCGAGGGCTATCAGGGCGGCACGTTGAAGTTCCAGGGCAACTCGTTGAACAATGCCGGCACGCTGCAGGTCGGCACCGCCAGCATCACCCAGCCGATCTTCAACAGCGGCAAGACCCGCGCCCAGACCGCCAAGGCCGAAAGCGCCGTGCGCGGCCAGCGCGCCCGGCTGGTGGCGCAGGAGCAGACGGTGCTGCTGAACACCGTCAACGCCTATGTCGGGGTGATCCAGGCGCAGCAGATCCTGCAGCTCGACATCAGCAACGTGCAGGTGCTGACCCTGCAGCTGCAGGCGACCTACGACCGCTACCGGGTGGGCGAGCTGACCCGCACCGACGTCGCCCAGGCCGAGGCGGCGCTGGCGCAGGGCCAGGCCGATCTGCAGACCGCCGCCGGCAGCCTGGCGACGGCGCGGGCCACCTTCCTCCAGCAGGTGGGCGAAGTGCCGGGCAAGCTGATCGAGCCGCAGCCGCTGGCGCCCCCGGTCAAGACCCGCGAACAGGCGACCAGCTTCGCCGCGGCCAACAACCCGACCGTGCTCGCCGCGGTGTTCGATGATTCGGCCGCCAAGGATGCGATCAACGTCGCCTTCAGCGCGCTCGGCCCGACCTTCAGCGTGCAGGCGCAGTATCAGCAGACCACCGGCCCGCAGCTCGGCTCCAGCGTGTACACCCAGGGGCCGCAGATCCTCGGCACGCTGTCGATGCCGCTCTACCAGGGCGGCGCCGAATATTCGACGATCCGCCAGGCGCGGCAGACCGAGCAGCAGGCGCGGAAAGCCATCGACGATGCCCGCCGCACCGCGGTGCAGCAGGCCTCCCAGGCCTGGGACACGCTGATCGCGGCCCGCGCCGCGGCCGAAAGCACGCGCTCGCGCATCCGCGCCGACGAAATCGCGCTGCAGGGGGTGGAAC
>DAICZL010000053.1 GCA_027311165.1 bacterium | reverse complement strand
CGAGCGCCGCGAACCCACCCGGCCGATGCCCGCCCACAGGCCCGGCCGGGCACAGGCCGAGGCGATGCGCATGGCTCAGCCGGCCGGGCCGGACCCGCCGCGTTCCGCCGGACCGGAACAGAAGAACGATGGATGACTCACTGGTTAATGGGGGGGTTAATGCCAAAGGGAACACCTGCGCTCATCCTGGCACCCTTCATGAACAGACAAGGAACGCGCCCCATCCGCGTCACCGGCGCCGCCGCGCCGCGGCGTCGCACCTCCCCTCCAGGGCCTCATCGGGCGAACACCACCACGCTCTCCAGCCGCGCCGACCAAAGAAACTGATCGATCGGGCGCGCCGCCAGCACCCGGTAGCCGGCCTGCCGCAGCAACCGCGCATCGGCCGCGAGCGCCGCCGGATTGCAGCTGACATAGACCACGCGCCCGACCCGGCTCGCTGCCAGCTCCGCCATCTGCGGGCCCGCCCCTTCATAGGGCGGGTCCAGCACCACGGCCCGGCAGGCGCCGAGCTCGGCGGCGGCCACCGGCCGGCGGGCCAGGTCGCGGGTCTCGCACACCAGCCGCCCGGCCAACCCCGCCCGGGCGGCGGCCTGCCGCAACGCCTGCGCGGCCGCCGGATCGCCCGCGAAGGCCCGCAGCTGGGCGCGGGCGGCCAGCGCGAAGCTCAGCGTGCCGCTGCCGGCGAACAACTCGCCGATGCGGGCCTTGCGCGGCAGATCGTCCGGCAGCCCGGCCAGCACATCGGCGATGATCGACGCCTCCCCCGCTTCCGTCGCCTGCAGGAAGCCGCCCGGCGGCGGCCGCACCGCGACGCCCGAAAGCCGGGTCTCGGCCGGGCGCAGTTCGCACAGCGTCTCGGCCACCCCGTCCGGCCCCGCCCAGCTGATCCGCGGCAGGCCATGCAGCCGGGCGAAGCCGGCCAGGCGCAGCCGGTCGGCGGCCTCCGCCCGGCCATCCGTGCGCAGCAGCAGATCCGGGCCGGAGTCGAGCAGATTGACCACCGCCGCGCCCTCGCGCCGCAACAGGCCGAGCCCCTGCAGCGCCGCGCGCAGCGGCGCGATCAGGGCGACCAGCGCCGGCTGCAGCACATGGCATTCGGCCAGATCGACGATCTCCCGCCCGCGCGGCTGGTGCAGCCCGATCTGCACGCGGCCGCCCTGGCGCCGCAGCGCCAGATCCATCCGCCGCCTGGTCCCCGGCAGGCTGCGGCGGATCGGCAGGATCGGCGGCTCGGCAAAGCCGGCGCGCCGCAGCGCCGCCGCCAGCAGGTCGGATTTCCAGGCCAGATAGGGGGTTTCGTCCCAATGCTGCAGCGCGCAGCCGCCACAGCCGCCGAAATGCCGGCAGACCGGCGCGACCCGCTCGGCGCTCGGCGCCAGCACCGTATCGACCGTGCCGGCCCAGCCTTCGCCGCGACGGGTGCGCGGGGTCGCGAGCACCGTCTCGCCCGGCAGCACCAGGCGCAGATAGAGCGGAAGCCCGTCCCGCACCTGCCCGATGCCGTCGCCTTCCGCCCCGATGCGCGCGATCCGGGTCGGCTCCGGCGCCGGCTCAGTTGCCGAAGGCGGAAAGCCCGGTCTGCGCACGGCCCAGGATCAGGGCATGGACGTCGTGCGTGCCCTCATAGGTGTTGACCGCTTCCAGATTCATCACGTGGCGGATCACGTGGTATTCGTCGGCGACGCCGTTGCCGCCGTGCATGTCGCGGGCCATGCGGGCGATCTCCAGCGCCTTGCCGCAGGAATTGCGCTTGACCAGGCTGATCATCTCGGGCGCCGCGTCATGCTCGTCCATCAGCCGTCCGACGCGCAGCACCGCCTGCAGGCCGATCGCGATCTCGGTCTGCATGTCGGCGAGCTTCTTCTGGATCAGCTGGGTGGCAGCCAGCGGCCGGCCGAACATCTGCCGGGCCAGTGTGTACTCCCGCGCCGCGTGCCAGCAGAACTCGGCCGCGCCCAGCGCGCCCCAGGCGATGCCGTAGCGCGCCGAGTTGAGACAGCTGAAAGGTCCGCGCAAACCCTTCACATTCAGCATGTTCCCGGCCGGGACGAACACGTCCTGCAGCATGATCATGCCGGTGATGCTCGACCGCAGCGCGAACTTGCCCTCGATCTTCGGGGTGGACAGACCGGCCATGCCGCGTTCCAGCAGAAAGCCGCGGATGTCGCCCGCATCGTCCTTGGCCCAGACCAGCAGCAGATCGGCGATCGGGGAATTGCTGATCCAGGTCTTCGACCCGTTCAGCACATAGCCGCCCTCCACCGCGCGGGCGCGGGTGCGCATCGACCCGGGGTCGGAGCCGGCATCGGGCTCGGTCAGGCCGAAGCAGCCCACCATCTCGCCGCTGCGCAGGCGCGGCAGATAGGCCTGTTTCTGCGCCTCCGAGCCGAACAGCGAGATCGGATACATCACCAGCGAGGACTGCACCGACAGCGTGCTGCGATAGCCGCTGTCCACCCGCTCCACCTCCCGCGCGATCAGCCCGTAGGCGACATAGGAGGCGCCGGCGCAGCCATAGCCCTCGATGGTCGCGCCGAGCAGGCCGAGCTCGCCCATCTCGTTCAGGATCTCGCGGTCGAAGCGCTCATGGCGGTTGGCGAGCAGGATGCGCGGGAACAGCTTGTCCTGGCAGTAGCCGCGGGCGGCGTCGCGGATCATCCGCTCGTCGTCCGAAAGCTGCTGGTCGAAGCGGAAGGCATCATCCCAGGCGAACGGGGTGAAGTGGCTGCGCGGCGCGGTCTGGGTGGCGCTGACGACGTTCATTCCTCGCTCTCCCCGGCATCGGCATCGGCATCGGCGGTCACGGTGCTGGCGCGGGCCGGACGGACGCGCACCAGCATGAAGGCCGGAATATCCGTGCCGAACCCGATCACCGATGGGCCCGGCGCATCACCGCCACGGCCCTGGTCCCGGCGCGCGGGCTCGCGCCTATGATCCCGTGCCGGCTCCCGATCCCTCCCGGAATCCCTGGAGGCATTGCCGGGCGCAGAGCCGGCGCTGTCGCGCCTGGCGGGGCCGGGCGCAGGGCCGGCGCTGTCGCGGCTGGCGGAATGGGACGGCCGCGGCGGGGAAGCCGGCGCGGGCTGCACCCGGGTGGACGCCATGGCCTCGGCCTCGATAACGCCCCTCCGCTGCACTTCAGCCGTCGCCGCGGCCACGGCTGCGTCGGCATCGGCCGTGTCGGTCGCCGCTGCGTCCGTCACCGCCATGGCGGCTTCCTGCTGATCCGCGCGTGCCGCGGCGGCGGTCGCGCCGGACCGCCCTCCCCGCGCACGCGACCGCGGCTTGGACTTGGCCACCGCCGCATCGGTGCTCGCCACCACCGGATCGGCCGCCGGTTCCGGGCGCGCCTGCGTCTTGCCGGATGCAGACCGGGCGGCAGCGCGCGGCTTGGCCTCGGCCTCCGGCTTGGCCCGCCCGCCCCGGCCGCGGCGGCGCTTGCCGTCATCGGGCGCCCAGTCCACCGGATCGAGCCCGGCGACCACCACCGGCGGGATCGCATGGCCGGTCAGCTTCTCGATCGCCTCCACCGCCAGCCGGTCCTCCGGCGTGGCAATCGTAAACGCCTCGCCTTCCAGCCCGGCCCGGCCGGTGCGGCCGATGCGATGGACATAGTCCTCGGCATGGTGCGGCACGTCGAAATTGAACACGTGCGACAGCCCGCCGATATCGAGCCCACGCGCGGCGACGTCGCTGCACACCAGCAATTGCAATTCGCCGGCCTTGAACTTCTCGAGCGTGGCGAAGCGCACCGACTGCGCCATGTCGCCATGCAGCGCGCCGACGCTGAAATTATGCCGGTGCAGCGACTTGTTCAGGATGTCGACATCGCGCTTGCGGTTGCAGAAGATCAGGGCGTTCTGCACGTTGCGGGTGCGGATCAGCCGCCGCAGCGCCTCACGCTTGTCGTGCTCGGCCACCAGCGCCAGGCCGGCGGTGATGGTGGTGGCGACGCTGGCCGAACGCGACACGGTGATCTGCTTCGGGTTCTGCAGGAAGGCATCGGCCAGCCGCAGGATCTCGGGCGCCATGGTGGCGCTGAAGAACAGCGTCTGGCGGCTGCGCGGCAGCATCGCCACGATCCGCTCGACATCGGGGATGAACCCCATGTCCAGCATCCGGTCGGCCTCGTCGATCACCAGCAGCTTGGCGTCGGTGAGCAGGATATTGCCCCGCTCGAACATGTCGAGCAGCCGGCCCGGCGTTGCGATGAGCACATCGACCCCGCGCATCAGCGCGTCCTTCTGGTCCGACATGCTCTCCCCGCCGATGATCAGGGCGTGGTTCAGCTTCAGGTATTTGCCATATTGCAGGAAATTCTCGGCGACCTGCAGGGCGAGTTCCCGGGTCGGTTCCAGGATCAGGCTGCGCGGCATGCGGGCGCGGGCGCGCGAGCCGGACAGGATATCGAGCATCGGCAGGGTGAAGCCGGCGGTCTTGCCGGTGCCGGTCTGCGCCACGCCCAGCATATCCCGCCCCGCCAGCACCACGGGGATGGCCTGTTCCTGGATCGGGGTCGGGTGGCGATAGCCCATCTCGGCCACCGCGCGCACCACCGGATCGGACAGGCCGAGCCGGGCGAAGGGCGACAATTCCGGCTCGGAGTCGATCTCTCCGGGCATGGACGTGCTCTCCCCGCCGAGATCGGCAGGGTCGGCGAGTTCGATCGGGTCCGCGTTGGCACTCGGCGATTCGGTCAACGGCACTCTCATTCAGGGGACGTGGAAGTGCGGACGCCGCCGCTTGCGGTGTCGCGTTGCACGCGACGGCGCGCCTGACGCGCTGTCGCGCATATCAAGATTCCGATCAGGAAAGTCAAGTAGAGCGCCCCGGTCGGGGGGGATTGCGCAACGCGGGGCCGCGCGGCTCCGCCGTTCGGAAACCCGCGCCCTTCGGACACCCGCCGGGGCCTCGGCCCCCCGCCCCCGTTCGCTGGCGGAAGCCTCCAGGAGTCGCGGGGCGGCGACAAGGCCCTGGCCCGATGGGACTATTTGCCGGCAGGCGCCAGGACCGATCACACTCCGGTACAGAAAACCCGGCCCCGCTGCGCGGGATCGCCGGCATCGGGGGCAGCTTTGCCGTTACACTATCACGAAACCCGGATGTGACCCCGGAATTGCCGGGGACCCTGGTGCCTGCGGCTCTGGTCGCGGCCGTGACGCTGCCAGCTTCATCGAAGGCCAGAACGGGCGTGCCGCGATCAGCGCCGCCGCCCCCGTCACAACGGTGGGGGCCACGGAAGGAGCCGGGAGCCAGACCCGGCCTGTGACCAGGCCGGCAGCCATGCCCGGTCACCGGCCAGGCCCGGCC
>DAICZL010000050.1 GCA_027311165.1 bacterium | reverse complement strand
CGCCGGGCGCGGGCAAGACCCTCACCGTGGCCCGGCTCGCGACCAGGCTGGTGATGGGCGGGGCGGTACCGCTGGTGCTGACCGCCGATGGCCAGCGCGCCGGGGCCACCGAGCAACTGGCCGCGTTCACCCGCCTGCTCGGGGTGAATCTGATGGTGGCGGGCAATCCGGTGCTGCTCGGCCGGGCGCTGGCCCGCCGCCCCGGCCCGGCGCCGGTGCTGATCGATGCCCCGGGCTGCGACCCGTTCGATCCCGCCCAGCGCGAGGAGCTGGCCGCACTGGCGGCGGTGGCCGATGCCAACCTGGCGCTGGTGCTGCCGGCCGGGCTCGATCCGGACGAGGCCGCCGATCTGGCCGCCGCCTTCGCCGCCCTCGGTGCGCGGCAGATGGTCGCGACCCGGATCGACCTCGCCCGCCGGCTGGGCAGCGTGCTGGCGGCCGCTGCCGCCGGCCGGCGCGCTCTGACCGAGGCGGGGGTGGGACCCGGCGCCGCCGACGGGCTGGCGGCGCTCACCCCGGAATTTCTTGCCGCCCGCCTGCTGCAACACGTCGCGGAGCCTCGCCCATGACCCTCCCGCCCGCCGCGCGCGGCGCGCGCCTGATCGCCGTCGCCTCCGGCAAGGGAGGGGTCGGCAAGACCTGGTTCGCCATCACCCTCGCCCATGCGCTGGCCCGGCGCGGCCTGCGGGTCCTGCTGTTCGACGGCGATCTCGGCCTCGCCAATGTCGATATCCAGCTCGGCCTGATGCCCGAGCGCGATCTGGGCCAGGTCGCCGCCGGCACCGCGGGCCTGGCCGAGACGATCGAGCGCTTCGCCCCGGGCGGCTTCGACATCCTCGCCGGCCGCTCCGGGTCGGGCGCGCTGGGCAGCCTCGACCCCGCCGCGCTGGAAGCGCTGCTGGCGGCGCTGCGGCAGGAGGCGCGGCGCTATGACGGGGTGATCCTCGATCTCGGCGCCGGGCTGGAACGCGCGGTGCGGCGGATGGCGGCGGCGGCCGACACGCTGCTGGTGCTGGCGACCGAGGAGCCGACCAGCCTGACCGATGCCTATGCCGTGCTGAAGCTGCACGCCGCCTACGCGCCGGGGGCGGATGCGCGGGTGGTGGTGAACCAGGCCAGCAGCCACGCCGCCGGTGAGCGCACCTTCGCCACCCTGGCGCGCGCCGCCGCGCATTTCCTCGGCCGTGCCCAGGCGCTGGCCGGGGTCATCCGGCGCGACGAGCGGGTGCGCGAGGCGATCCGAAGGCAGACGCCTTTGCTGATCCGCCATCCGGCGAGCCCGGCCGCGACCGATGTCGAGGCGCTGGCCGCCGGCCTGTTCGCGACCGCCCCGGCCTGAGCAACCCGGCCCGCGCTTTCAGGCGACACCCTGGCCGGCGGGCTCGCCGCCCTCCGACTCGCTCTCGGGAAACATCCCCCCGGCAAAGCCGGCCATCGCCCGCACCGCGGCGGCAGTGTGGCCGGCGGCGCGCAGAGCCCGCAGGCTGGTCGCCCCGTCGCGCTTGGCCAGCCGTCGCCCGTCCGCCCCGACGAGCAGCGCATGGTGCGCGTAGCAGGGGGCCGGCCAGCCCATCAGCGCCTGGAGCAGCCGATGCAGGTCGGTCGCCGGTTTCAGATCCGCGCCGCGGGTCACCAGCGAGACGCCCTGTACCGCGTCGTCATGGGTCACGCACAGATGATAGCTCGCCGGCGCGTCGCGGCGGGCCAGCACCACGTCGCCGAACCGCTCCGGCCGGCAGGGGATGCGGCCTTCGCCGCGCTCGGCGAAGGTCAGCGCGCCGGCCTCGGCGATGGCCCGCGCCATGTCGAGCCGCCAGGCATGCGGGGCGCCGGCGGCGATGCGCGCGGCGCGCTCGGCCGGGTCCAGCCAGCGGCAGGTGCCGGGATAGAGACTGCCGCCATCGGGGCCATGGGGGGCGCTGGCCGAGCGGGCGAGTTCGGCGGCGATCGCCGCGCGGCTGCAGAAGCGGGGATACAGCAGCAGGCGCGCCCGCAGCGCCGCGAGCACGGCGTCATACGCCGCCAGATGGGCGGATTGCACCCGCGTTTCCCCGTCGAATCGCAGGCCGAGCCAGGCCAGATCCTCATATATGGC
>DAICZL010000048.1 GCA_027311165.1 bacterium | reverse complement strand
GAGATGCCCGGGGGTGAGATGCCCGGGGGTGAGATGCCCGGGGGTGAGAGGCTCTGGGGTGAGAGGCTCTGGGGCGAGTACCCCGGGGGTGCAGTCCTCAGGTGTGAAGTCCTCATGGGTGAAGGCCAGGATGCCGCGATCGCGCAGCCCCGCCAGCACCGCCGCGGCGGTCAGGCGCAGCCCGGCCATCATGCGCCGGCGCGCCTCTTCGCCCCCCGCCGGGTGCCCTCCCTCGCGCCATGCCAGCGCCACCTCGCGGATCAGCGCCTGCGCGCGCCGGCCCGGAACCCGCCCGGCCATGCCGAGCGGGCTCGCCGCGACGAAGGCCAGCCGGTCGGGCACGCGGGCCAGCAACTGCTCGGCATAGGCGAGCTCCACCCGGTCGATCCCGGTGGGCGCGGCGCGGCCGGCGCGCAGCAGAAGACGGCTGATGTCGAGCAGGATCGGACGTTCCATGGGGCCAGACGGAACGCCAACCGGCCGGGCGTGGCAAGCGCCGGCCCGGTCCGCGGCGCGCGCGGGGGCGCCGTTGCGGCGTCCTGGCGGGTCCGCCCCGGTCCGGGCTGGCCGGGCTGATGTTCGCCAACGGCTTCCGCCGGGTGCTGCACTACCACCTGCGCAAATGCGGCGGCACCTCGATGAATGCCTGGCTCGACAGCCAGGTGGCCGATGACCGGCGGTTCCAGCCGGTCTGGACGCAATCGCTCACCGATAGGCTGCTGGAGGCGGACGCGCCCGCGGCCGATCACGGTGAAGCGGAGGCGCAGCTGCAGGCGTTGGGGCGCAGCCTGTTCTTCTGGACCGAGGCGGCCCATACCCATCTCCCGGTGGTCCGCTTCGCCCCGCCGGAGACGTTCCGCTTCACCCTGCTGCGCCGGCCGGTCGAGCGGCTGCTCTCCCAGATCGCCGATTGGCGCCGCTTCGGCCCGCAGGACCTGACCCATCTGCCGCAGGCCCGCGCCGAGCCGCTGCGCGATGCCGCCCGCCTGGATCTCGCCGCGTTCCTGGCAAGGCATGGCCGCGCCGGCCTGCGCATGACCTGCGACAACCACATGACAAGGGCGCTGGCCGCGATCCGGCTGGGCTTCGCCGCCCGCGACCATCCCGACCCGCAGGCGCTGTTCGCGACCGCCTGCGCGGTGCTGGAAACCGAGTTCGACCTGGTCGGCCTGACCGAGCGCCATGCTGCGGTGCGGCAGGCGATGGCGGCCAGGCTGGGCCTGGTCCCCGATCCGGTGCGGCCGGTACTGAACGCCAGCGACTCGGCGAGGGCGCTGGCGGCGGAGGCGGCGGCGCCGGAGGCCGCCCGATTGATCGCCGCACTGACCGCCACGGATGCCAGGCTCTACGAAAAGGCGGCCTCGCTATGGGAGGCCGCCTATGGCGATCGCGAGCGCCGCTACGACCAGGCCGCATTCGAACGCGACCATGCGGCGGAAGCGGTGCGGCGGCTGGCGCCGTCGCGGATCGGCGGCGACACGGTGCTGTCGGTGCGCGCGCCCCTTCTGGCCAGTGGCTGCCATGGCCGCGATTCCGCCGGCCGGCCGGACTGCGCGGTCTGGACCGGCCCGGCGACGCGCAGCCTGCTGTATCTGCCGGTCCCGCCCGACGCCGCGCTCGAGGTGAAGCTGTGGGTGCGCGGCTATGCCCATGAGCGCCAGCGCGACAGCCTGTGCCTGACGATCGATGGCGCGAAGGTGGCGCATCGGTCCGTCCCGGCCGAGGGCCATCGGGAGGTGATCCTTGCCCCGGCGCGGACCACCCGGCCGTTCCTGGCGCTGGGCCTGGATCTGGCCGAGACCCTGACCTCGGCCCAGGCCGGCAGCGCGGGCGAGGACCGTCGGCCACGCGGGGTTTCGTTCGACCGCTATGGCTGGAGGATCACGTCGGACCGCTGCGACTGAACCGCGCCCCCGGATGCCTCGGCGAGGGCGTGCGACGCCGCCCCGACGGGAGGACTTTTCAGAAGGGATGACTTCGAGATGGGATGGCTTCGATAGGGGATGGCTTGGAGATGGGATGGCTTGGAGATTGGATGGCTTCGATACGATATGATGACCGTACGATACGACGAATGTAGAATTAGGACGAGGGCACGATACGGCTAGGGCACGACAGGACCAGCGCACGACGGGACGAGCGCACGATACGGCGAGGGCACGACAGGACCAGCGCACGACAGGACGAGCGCACGCAACGGCGAGCGCACGACAGGACGAGCGCACGACGGGACGAGCGCACGCCACGGCGAGGGCACGATGCACCAGGTGGACGGCCACGCCCCAGGCGCGCCACGGCCGGGCCGCATCCCCGGAAAAGCCGGGGCCCCGGCCGCTCGGAACGGGCGTTCGGACCGCGTCCTATCCCTTCGTCGCGCTCCCCCCCAGCCTGCGCCAGATCAGCGCATCGAGCGAGATTGCCCCGCCACCGCGGCACAGCAGCACCAGCAGCATCGCCGCCCACTGGATATGCACGGGCCAGGCCTGCGGATAGACGAACACCTCGATCACCGTCGTCATGCCCAGCAGCACCGCCGATGCCGGGCGCACCAGCAGGCCCAGCACCAGCAGCACCGGCGTGCTGAGCTCGATCCCGGCCGCGATCGGCGCGGCGATTTCCGGCGGCAGCAGCGGCAGGGCGTATTCGTCCGAGAACAGGGTCAGCGTCGTATCCCAGTTGGCGAGCTTGGTCATGCCGGAATTCCAGAACACCGTCGCGACCGCCGCGCGCAGCGGCAGGGCGAGCAGCGAGTACGGCACGGCTTCCAGCAGCCGCACGGCCAGCCGGGCCGCGCCGAGGGCGGCAGTTTTCACGCTGGTGGCGGGCATCAGGGCTCTCCTGTCTGGGTCTGCAGGGCATAACCGGCGATCCGGCCACTTGCCAGATGGCCGGCGAGCAGCGTCCCCGCCGCGGCGGGGGCGGCATCGACCAGGCCCGCCAGTGTCGCGCCCGCGAACAGGGCGCGGGCGAATGCGAAGGCATCGGCATCGCACTGCTCGGCGCACACGCCCGTCGCGCCGCGATGCAGCACGAGCCGCCGCGGTCCCGCCGCGAGGTCGATCGCCGCCATCGCCCGGTCATCGCCGGCCAGTACCGCATCGGCGACGGCATCGGCCGGGGTGGCGAGTTCCAGCAGCCGCACCGAGGGATGGGGGATGAAGGTGATCATCGGCTGATCCTCCGCCGCCACGGCGCCGAGCGCGTCGGCATCGAGGCTGGGCGCGTCCTCGGCGGTCGCCGCCTGGTGCAGCGCCCATTCGAACCGCGCCACATCGGCCAGATAGGGGATCGGCGCGGCTTCCGGCAGGTGGGCCAGGAAGTCCGGCAGCGCCACGCCATACTCGGCCAGATCGGCAGTGTCGGGCGGCGCCTGGCGGACGAAGCGGGCTGCCGCCATGGCGAAGAAATCCCGCCCGACCAGGCGCTCCACGGCGGGGAAGGTCAGGCGCAGCGCCTCGGTCATCACCGCGCGGGCGGTGTTGCGGTAGATGGCCAGCCGGTCCTCGGGCGGGATCGCATCGGCCGGCAGATAGGGCGCCAGGGCGTCGAACCGGCCGGCGAGCACCACCTCGGCGAAGCCCGCCTGCAGATCACGCAGCTTGGGCATGGTCTCTCTCCCGGCTCAGGATGGTATCGGCCTGCGCCGCCTCGGCCAGCAGCACGTCCAGAGCGGGGATGGCGTTGTCCCATTCCACCAGCGTGGGCCGCCGGCCGAAACGCGCGACCGCCGCGGCCAGCAGCGCCCAGACCTCCGCGCTCACCGCCGAGCCGTGATCGTCGATGCGGATCTGCCGGCCGCCGCCGAGCTCGCGCAGCGCGTGGCCCGCGACATGCAGCTCGCCCACCGCGGCTGCGGGCAGCGCCGCCAGGTAGTGATAGGCATCGAAGCCGTGATTGGCGGCGCTGACGCAGATATTGTTCACATCGCAGAGGATACCGCAGCCGGTGCGGGTGGCGACGGCCGCCATGAATTCCCATTCCGGGATCGTCGAGGCCACGTAGCGCACATAGGAGGAGGGGTTTTCCACCAGCACCTGCCGGCGCAGCCGCGTCTGCATCACCTCGACATTGCGGCAGACGGTCTCCAGCGCCTCCTCGGTCATCGGCAGCGGCAGCAGATCGGCCAGATAGGTCCCGCCGGCGGTGCTGAAGGAGACATGTTCGGAGACGAGGCCCGGCTCGATCCGTGAGACGAGCGCCGCCAGCCGGTCGAGATGGCGGGGATCGAGTCCATCGACGCTGCCCAGCGACAGCCCGACGCCGTGCAGCGACACCGGATAGTCGCGCCGCACCGCCTCCAGGCAGGCGATCGCCGCGCCGCCGCCGAGATAGTTCTCGGGATGCACTTCCAGCCAGCCGATGGCGGGGCGGTCTTCCCGCACGGCCCGGTGATGGGGAAAGCGCAGTCCGATCCCCGCAACCGCGGGGATCGGCGCCTGCGCGCGGGACGTCTCTTGCCTCATCGAACCGCTCCGCGCACCGGGGATGTCACATCGCAGCCATGGTGCCGCCGGCGATCTTGCCGCAATCGCCCTTGGGCAGCAGCACGAAGGAAGCCGGATCACGGTCCATGGTGGACTGGCCGGCGCAGGAATGCACCCCGGCGGCGCAGTCGTTGCGGGCCTTGGCGGCGACGCCGTAGCACTTCTCCAGGTGCTCCTTGGTCATCTTCTCCATGGTGGCGGCCTTGGGGTCCATGGCGGCCCGCACAGGCTGGGTGGCGGCGACCCCGGCGAGGCCCAGAGCGGCGGCGAGGGTGGCGGTGACGAGGCTGCGGTTCATCGGTCTTTCTCCCTGCAAGCGAAGGCCCGGCACTGGGCCCGCGCAGAGATGTTTCGGCCGGCCCCCCTGCGCGGCTACACTCTGCCTCTGGCCGATGTGATGCTGGGGGGAGCTGGGCGGCGGCCCGGGGGCCGAGCCGCCTGGCAATGCGCCCCCTGGCAGTGCGCCTCCCTGGCAGTGCGCCCCGTGGCAGTGCGCCCTCTGGCAGTGCGCCCCGTGGCAGTGCGCCCCGTGGCAGTGCGCCCCGTGGCAGTGCGCCCAATGGCACTGCGCCTCCGCCCCCTGGCAGTGTGCCCTGGAGCGCAGGCAGCAGACGCGGGCATGAAACAATCGGACGATGCGAGCGAAAAGGCCGCATGACCCGTGTTGGCGCGCTCGTCCGGACTTCTGCCTTGCGCCGCTTCCAGTCTATGGTGCGGCGCAGAGGCGTTGCAGCAATGCGAGGGAGGCGGCCGCGGGCGAAGACCCAAAACCGGAGGTGGAGCGGCGGCGTTCGGCCTGGATGGTGGCTGCGCAGGGCGGCGATGGCGCCGCCTACCAGGCATTGCTGCGCGAGTGCCTGCCGGTGATCCAGGCGATCAGCCGCGGCCAGGGCGTGCCGGCCGACCGGGTGGGCGATGTCACGCAGGACGTGCTGCTGACCATCCACCGGGTGCGCCACACGTATGATCCCTCCCGGCCGTTCACCGCCTGGCTCCGGGCCATCACCCAGCGCCGGGCGATCGATGTGCTGCGCCGCTCCTCCCGCCAGGGGGCACGGGAATTGCAGGCCCCGATCGCCTATGACGCCTTCCCGGACCCCTCCGCCGACCTGGTCGGCGCGCTGGAGCAATCCGGCCGCGCCAGCCGCCTGCGTGCGGCGGTGGCGACCCTGCCTGCCGGCCAGCGCGAGGCGGTGGAACATCTGGCGCTGCAGGAACGCTCGCTGGCCGAGGCGGCGGCGTTGACCGGCAAGACCACGGGATCGCTGAAAGTCAATCTGCACCGGGCGCTGAAGGCGCTGCGGCTGCGGCTGGACGGGGAGGACTAGGCGATTTCGCAAAGCTCCGACCTCGATCTGCTGATCACCACGCTCGGGACCGGGCTGCGCCCGGTGCGCCGGCTGTGGTCGCCCTGGCTGCGCTGGCTGGCCTGGCTGCTGCTGGTCGCAACGCTCGGCGCGGGTCTCGCCTCGATCGCCGATCTCGGCGCCATCGCCGCGCGGCTGGCGGGGGCGCCGGATATGTGGCTGGCCGTCACCGGCTAGACACTGACCGCGGTCCTGGCCGGGCTGGCGGCGTTCGAGACCAGCCTACCCGACCGCAGCGGCGGCTGGGCGCTGCTGCCGCTGCCGGCGCTGGCCCTGTGGATCGGGGCGAGCGGGCTCGGCTGCCTGCGCGCCTGGCTGGTGCCGGACAGCCATGTCGCCTCGCTGGCCGAGGCCAGAGTGTGCCTGGAGTTCATCCTGGGCGTGTCGCTGCCGCTGTCTCTGGTGCTGCTGCTGATGCTGCGCCGGTCCTGCCCGCTGCGTCCGGGGCTGACCACGCTGATGGGCGGGCTGGCGGTGGCGGCCGCGGCGGCGACCCTGCTGAATTTCTTCCATCCCTATGACGCCGCCGCGACCGATCTCGCGGTGCATGTGATCGCGGTGAGCCTCGTCATACTGGCGAACCGGACGCTGGGGAGCCGTCTGGTCGCGCAGTGAGCGGTGCTGCAGCGCGGTCGGGAGCAGCGCCGCTGCGCGGTCGGCTGCGCGTGATCGGAT
>DAICZL010000046.1 GCA_027311165.1 bacterium | reverse complement strand
GGGTTCAGCACCTGGATGCGGGCGCCCTCCGAGCCTGATTCCAGCGCCACGCCCTGCGCCGAGAGGGCGATGCCGGCGCCTTCCAGCACCAGCGTCACCAGCGCGCCCTTTTCGATCATCGGCGGATGGGCGAGCCCGGCGAGCGGCAGCGGCTGGCCGGCGAGCACCGGGCTGCCCAACGCCATGCCGACCGCCTGGCCGGCGGACTGCACCACCTCGCCCTTGACGCTGCTCGTGCGCACCCGGCCCATGCGCAGGTCTTCGGGCTGCAGCACGGTGCCGGCGCCGAGCCGCCGGGTCGCGACCGGCAGTGTCGTGAACTCGTCGGCGTGGCCGCTCAGCCGCAGATGAACCGGGTTCATCCCCTCGGCCTCGACCGCGAGCAGGGCGGCGAACCGTCCTGTCGTGCTGTCATAGTCGAGCTGTTCGACCAGCGTCTGCGCCTTGACCTCGGGCGGTACCAGCGGCGGGGCGAAGCCGGCGAGCTCGATTTCGCAATCGGCACCCGCGCCGGCGCCGATCAGCGCCTCGCGCAGCGCCGCCAGCGCGTCTTCGCGCCGCAGCGGCCGGCCGGCGCGGTCGAGCACCGAGCGGTCGGCGCTGGAGGTGGGGTGCCAGTCCACATGGAACTGCCGGGCGATCGCCGCGAGCTGCGCCGCTTCCACGACGATCCGCCCGCCCGGGCCGGGGCCGGGGCCCAGCACCTTGGCCGCATCCGGCCCGGCATCGTCCCACAGATCCGACAGCCGCACGACCGGCGCGGTCAGGGTGACGACCGGGCGCAGCGTCGCCCCGGCGGCGAGCGGGCCGGGCAGCAGCACCGCCAGGGCGAAGGTCGCCATGGCGCGGGCCGCCAGGCGGTGCGTTGCCGGACGGCTCCGCGATGGGCTGGTGCCGGCCCGCTTGCCCGGCGCCACAGGACGACACGCCCCAGGAGGATCCGCGGGGGACCCGGGGGCTGGGAAAGCCGGGCCCGCGGCGGGGCCAGCCGGCATTGGCGCATTGGCTCGCGGGGCGTGCACGCCTACCGGGACGGGCACCGGCGCGCCCGGGGCGATGATCCAGGGCGGAAGCGGCGCCCATGGGACCATCCCCGGCGGGGGAAGCATCGCGCGGGCGGGCGCGGGAGCGGCGGTCGGGGTTCGGCGCATGGCGGTCACCGGAGATTGGTCAGGGTGGAGAGCATCTGGTCGGAGGTCGTGATGACCCGGCTGTTCATCTCATAGGCGCGCTGGGCGGTGATCAGGCTGGTGATCTCACTCACCACATTGACGTTCGAGGTCTCGATGAAGCCCTGCATCACGGTGCCGAAGCCGGGCAGGCCGGGATTGCCGGTGACCGCGTTGCCCGAAGCCGCGCTCTGCACGAACAGGTTGTCGCCCTGCGCATCGAGCCCGGCCTCGTTGGGAAAGATCGCGAGCTGCAGCGTGCCCACGGTCTGCGGCACGGTCTGGCCGGAGACGGTGACCTGCACCACCCCGGCCGGGTTGATGGTGACATTGGCGGCATTGCTCGGGATCGTGATGCCGGGCTGCACCACATAGCCGTCGGCGGTGACGATCTCGCCGGCGGGGGAGAGGCCGAACGTGCCGTCGCGGGTATAGGCGGTTTCGCCGGACGGCAGCAGCACCTGGAAATAGCCGTTGCCCTGCACCGCGAGGTCGAGGCTGTTCGAGGTCTGCTGGAGGTTGCCCTGTTCGGAGATGCGGTAGATCGCCGCGGTCTTGACCCCGAGCCCGACCTGCGCGCCGGCTGGCAGCACGCTGCCGTTATCGGAGCTGCTGGATCCGACCCGGCGGAGGTTCTGATAGATCAGATCCTGGAACTCGGCGCGCCGGCGCTTGAAGCCGGTGGTGGTCATGTTGGCGATGTTGTTGGAGATCACCTCGACGTTGGTCTGCTGGGCCTGCATCCCGGTGCCGGCGATGTCGAGCGAGCGCATCGCTAGATCCCGCCATCTTGTGGGGCGCCGCCGCAGGCGCCCTGTGCCGCGTGCGCCGGCGCCCTGGCCGGGCCGGCGGTGATCACGAGGCAGGCGGCCATCGCGAGCAGCAGCAGCGCGAGCGGGGAGATCAGTCGGGAAGTCATCATCCGGGCGTCTCCTGCAAGGAGGTGTCAGTTCCGCTTGGTGAGCAGCTTGTCGATCGCGGTGTTGTGGCGATCGGCCTCGGCCTGGACGAACTGGCTGGCGAACTGGAATTCGCGCAGCAGCGTCATCATCCGGGTCATCTCGACCACCGGCTGGACATTGCTGTCCTCGATCGCGCCCTGCACCAGCTTGGGGGTGCTTACCGGGGTGGGCGGAGTATCGGCACGGAACAGCCGCCCGCCCTCGGGGGCGAGCCTGGTGGGATCGTCCACCTGCACCACCCCGATGCTGCCGATCGGTCCGTTCTGGGTGCTGAGCGTGCCGTCCCCGGCGATTCTGCGATCACCATCGCCGGGGACGGCACGCTCAGCACCCAGAACGGACCGATCGGCAGCATCGGGGTGGTGCAGGTGGACGATCCCACCAGGCTCGCCCCCGAGGGCGGGCGGCTGTTCCGTGCCGATACTCCGCCCACCCCGGTAA
>DAICZL010000045.1 GCA_027311165.1 bacterium | reverse complement strand
TCGCAGGCGACCTCGACCAGCGTGCAGACCGTGGCCAGCGCGGCCGAGGAGCTGGCCGCCTCGATCGGCGAGATCAGCCGCCAGGTCGGCCAGTCCGCGGCCATCGCCGACCGCGCGGTGGCCGAGGCACGGCGCACCGATGAGACGGTGCGCCGGCTGGCCCAGGGGGCGCAGAAGATCGGGAAGGTGGTCGAGCTGATCAGCACGATCGCCGGGCAGACCAATCTGCTGGCTCTGAACGCGACGATCGAGGCGGCGCGGGCCGGGGATACCGGCAAGGGATTCGCGGTGGTGGCCTCAGAGGTCAAGAGCCTGGCCAATCAGACCGCCCGGGCGACCGGGGAGATCTCCGCCCAGATCGGGGCGATCCAGCAGGCGACCGGCGAGGCGGTCGCAGCGATCGAGGAGATCGGCCGCACCATCGCGGGGATGAGCGAGATCGGCGCCTCGATCGCCGCTTCGGTCGAGCAGCAGGGCGCGGCGACCGGAGCGATCGCGCGCAATGTCCAGGAGGCGGCGCTCGGCACCCAGCATGTTTCGGACAATCTGGCCGAACTGCGGCGGGTCGCCGGGGAGACCGGATCGGCGGCGGGGAATGTGCTGGCCACCGCCGGGCAGGTCAGCCGCCAGACGGTGGCGCTGAGCGAGGCGATCAACGGCTTCATCGCCGTGGTGAAGGCGGCCTGAGGCAAAGCGGCGGCTGCGCCCCAGCTGCCCGGGGGAAGCAGCCAGGGTTCCGGGCGCCCGGATACACGGGAGAGCACACCCGGGGAATGCGGATCGCGTGCATGCCGCTGCGGGGAGTGCAGGTCCGGGGAATGCCGCGCCGGCGATTGCAGGTCCGGCGGAGTTCAGCTCCCTGGCGGGTTCGCCAGGCACTCCTCCCTGGCCTTGCCGTCGAACGGCCTATTCCGCCCGTTCGTCCTGCCAGACCGCTCCGGGATCGAGCAGCGCGGCCAGCCGGCCGGCGCCCAGCCTGGCGAAGCGGGCGAGCAGCGCCCGCCGCCGCGCCGGCGCCAGGCGCTGCTCGGGCGCCGGGCGCAGGATCGCCGCCTCCAGCCCGTGCGCCACGATCAGGCCGCTCGCCTCGGGCAGCAGCGCGGCGGGAAAGCCGGTGTCGACGGCGAAATACAGCGCGTCACAGAACGCCAGATATTCGGGCCATTTGCCGTCGGTGAGGAAGTCGCGCGGACCCGACTTCACCTCGATGCAGACGAAGCCGCCATCGGGGCGCAGCGCCAGGATGTCCGCCCGGCGCTGATTGGGCAGCACCACTTCGTGCAGCGGCGCCCAGGCCAGATCCAGGCAGAGCCGCGCGGCCGCGCGGCGGATCGTCCGCGCCCGTTCGGGCAAGCCCGGATCCGACATGACGCCCCCCGCTTGACCATCGCCCGTCAGCCTGCCCCGATGGCGCCATGAACAGTGATCCGCGCTTCGGCCCGCCACCTTCGACCGAGGATCTCGTGGCCCTCGCCGAGCGGGCGCTGGGCGGCATTCCCGCCGGACTTTCCGCGCATGTCCAGGGCGTGGGCATCGTCGTCGAGGAAGCGGCCGACGAGCAGACCCTGGCGGAGCTCGGCATCGAAAGCCCCTGGGACCTCGCCGGCCTGTATCGCGGCGTGCCGCTGATCCATCGCGGCCAGGGCGATATCCGCCAGCAGCCCGACATGATCTTCCTCTATCGCGAGGCGATCCTGCTGGAATGGATCGAGACCGGGGAGGATCTGTTCCGCCTGGTGCGCAATGTGCTGGTGCACGAGATCGCCCATCATTTCGGCTTCAGCGATGCCGAGATCGAGGCCCTGGAAGCCGGGCCGGAGTGATCCTGCCGGCCGGCCCGCGCGCCGGGATGCCCGCCCGGGCAAAGCCGGCCGAGGTGTGTGCGGGGCGCCCGGGGCGCTGGCGTCTCCCCCCCGCAGCGGCAGGCCGTCATCGCGGTGCAGCCCTAATCGCAGCGCAGATTGACCTCGGCCTGGGCGCGGCGGAGCTTTTCGGTCTCGTCCTTGGCGATCGGGGTGTCGCGGAACAGCGCGCCCCGCTCGCCCAGGCCGCCCTGCTGCATGCTGAGGATGGTCGAGGCTTTCTCGTAATCGTCATAGCTCATCTGATCGGCGATCGTGTCGATGCCGCAGGCGCATTTCTCCAGCAATTCACGCTTGAAGCCGTTGGCGGCCAGGCAGCCGATCACGTAATCGGCGCGCGCCGCGGTCGGGTAGTCATTGGCCGGGTGGTGCTGCTGGGCCAGCGCCGCCGAACCGGTTGCCACGGCAAGTCCGGCGGTCACGAAGACGACGATCGGGTTCATGGCTGGTTTCCTGCGGGCTTGTCGGCGGAGGCTTGCGCCGGCGCGGCCTGGGTGAAGCTCGTGAAGTCCAGCCGCTCGCCGAGCGCCGGGGCGCCGCTGTCCGGATCGGCGGGGGTTTCGGCGGCCAGTTCGGCGATCATGCCGGGCACCTGGTCGGCCAGCACGAAAGTATAGACCTTGGCCCGCAGCGGCGGCAGATGCTCGAAGCGCGGGTCGTGGGCGAAGGGGACCAGTGTGATCCGGCGCGCCGGCACGTCGTGGCCCTGGAAGCTCACGGTGGTCTCGGTGATCTCGGCCTTGTCGATGAAGGCGTCGCGGATCCGGTTGCGCAGATAGGCCGCGGCGATCCCGACCTGATCCTTCATCTGCCGGACGTCGTTTTCCAGGAACAGCATCAGCAGCGGGTTGCCGGCAAAATCATCCACCGCCGGGAAGAACACGTGATGCTGACCGCTGAGAAAGTCGAAACTGACCGATTTGGTGCCGTTCGGATGGATCGTGTCCACCACCACCAGGATGCGGTCGGTGAAGCCGCCCGGGCCTTCGCGCCGGTAGCCGTAGAGCAATGTGCCGGAGCCGGTGAGGTTGCGCAGATGCGGGGTCTCGAACAGCGCGATCTGGGCGGGACTGAGCGGCGGGGGGGCGTCGGCGGCCCAAACCGGCGTGAACAGGGCGGGCGTGAGCAGGGTGGGCGTGAGC
>DAICZL010000040.1 GCA_027311165.1 bacterium | reverse complement strand
CCCTCGACGATCAGCCGCGCAGTCTCCGCCCCGCCCCCGGCCAGCCGTGTCGCCCTGAGCGCGCCGGCGGCGACCGCGGGCGCGGCGGGCACCAGCCGGGCGAGCCGCGCCGCGTCGGCATCGGCGAGCAGCACGCCCTCGGCCTCGCCCATCCGCCGCCACAGCCGGGTGCGGGTGGCGAGGTTCGGCACCTTCATCTCCAGGCACATGGTCATCCGCCGCAGCACCGCCGGGCCCAGCGCGGCGAGGTCATTGGCGGTCCAGATCACCGGCACCGCCATCCGCTCCAGCAGCCGGTGCAGGAACACCCGGGCGCGGGCGCGCGGCTCCTCGAAGCCGGCGCGGGGGGCGATGAACAGGTCCTCCGCCTCGTCGAACAGCAGCAGCGACACCCCCGGCACGGCGAGCTTCTGGGCGAGGCGCAGCCCGGCCAGGCGCTGGTCGCGATCGGGCTCGCCGCCATCGGCATCGGCCTCGACCACCGGGCGCGGCAGGGCGCCGACGCGGGCGGCCAGCGTCGCCGCGAACGAGGTCTTACCGGTGCCGGGCGGACCATACAGCAGGATATGCACCCCGCTCTCGCGCCCGGCCAGCGCGGCGCGCAGCACCCGCACCGCCAGATCGGCCTCACGCCCGAGATGGCTGAACGCCTCCCATGGCAGGGCACCGCGCGGCGCGGCACCCAGCAGCTGGTCGTGGAAATCCGCCGCCGGCGGCGTGGCACCGCGGATCAGCGCCACCAGCCGCCCGAGCACGTGCAGCCCGCCATCGAACTCGACCAGCAACAGACCCGCCGCGACCAGCCGGGCGTCGGGGGCCAGCCTGGTCGCGATATCTGCCGGCTCCTCGCCCAGCATCAGGCCGATCAGCGACGGTTCGCGATACAGCCGGGCCTGGCCGCCGCCGGCATCGCTCAGCAGGTCGAACAGCGCCTCGACCCGCGGATCGAGCCGGTAGTGCAGGGCAAGCGAGAGGATCATCGTCTCGATCCGGTCGAGACCGAGCGCCCGCGCGATCGCCTCCAGCCACAGCGCGGCCGGCGTGCCGGCGCTGCCGCCCAGCCGGGCCGAGGCGAGCGCGATCGCCGAGCCGAGCCGTGACCAGTCCGCGGCCGAGATGCCGCGCCGGCGGGAGAGCACCGCATCCGGGTCGGGCAGATCGGCCTCGTCCAGACCGATCGCCGCGGCGCTCTGGTACAGCCATCGTGCCAGCGACACCGCTTCGGGGGCGCGCCGGTCGATCTGGACATAGACATTCTCGGCGCAGCTCAGGGCGACGCGCAGTCCGCTCTGCGCCGCACCAGGACGCGCCCGGGGGTGCCGCCGGCGGGGCGGGATGCTCATGACGATGTCTCCGGAATTGCCGGAAGACAGATTGCGCCGCCAACGCGTCAGAAGCGGTCGGGGCCTGGACGCGCCTGCCTCAGACCGGCCAGGGGAGCCCCCCAACGCGCCCTGGCGCGCCCTGGCGCGCCTGCCAGGAGCGGGCGCTCCCCGGGTCCGCAATCGCCGGAAGGCGCTATCCGGCGGCGACGATTTCGGCCAGGGCCTTGCCGAGTTCCTCGGTGCCGGCCTGGCCGCCCAGGTCGCGGGTGCGCGGGCCGCCATCGCGCAGCAGCGTCTCGATCGCGGCGACGATGCTGGCGGCGGCGGCGGTCTCCCCCAGATGGTCGAGCAGCATCGCGGCCGACCAGATCTGGCCGATCGGATTGCAGATGCCGCGACCGGCGATATCCGGAGCCGAACCGTGCACCGGCTCGAACATCGAAGGATACACCCGCTCGGGATTGATGTTGGCCGATGGCGCGATGCCGATCGACCCGGCGACCGCCGGGCCCAGATCGCTCAGGATATCGCCGAACAGGTTGGACCCGACCACGACATCGAACCAGTCCGGATGCTGCACGAAATGCGCGCACAGGATGTCGATGTGGTACTGGTCGGCGCGCACCCCCGGATGGCGCGCGGCCATCGCGGCGAAACGCTCGTCCCAATAGGGCATGGTCAGGGTGATGCCGTTGGACTTGGTGGCCGAGGTCAGATGCCGTTTGGGGCGCGCCGCCGCGAGAGCGAACGCATAGGCCAGGATGCGGTCGACCCCAGTGCGGCTGAACACGCTCTGCTGGGTGACGAATTCGCGCTCGGTGCCCTCGAACATCCGCCCGCCGACGCTGCTGTACTCGCCTTCCGTGTTCTCCCGCACCACCAGGAAGTCGATCTCGGCCGGGCTGCGGTCGGCGAGCGGGGAGCGCGCGCCCGGCAGCAGCCGGCAGGGGCGGAGATTGACATACTGGTCGAAGCCGCGGCGGATCGGGATCAGCAGACCCCACAGCGAGACATGGTCGGCCACGCCCGGCCAGCCGACCGCCCCGAGCAGGATGGCATCCGAAGGACGCAGCCGGTCGAGCCCGTCGGGCGGCATCATCGCCCCGCTGCGCCGATAGGTCTCGCAGGACCAGTCGAAATGCTCGAATGCGAGCTCGAAGCCGAAGCGCGCCGCGGCGGCATCGAGCACGCGCAACCCCTCCGGCACCGTCTCCTTGCCGATGCCATCGCCCGGTATGACGGCGATGCGGTAACGCGCGGCCATGCCCCCCCCCGCGGTGTTGCAGGGCCAAGGCTGCGCGCGGGACGCCACGGCGTCAAACCTCCGGCATGCCGGGGCGCGGCCGCCGGCCCCGCAAGCCCCGGCCCCGCGCCCGCCGGCCCGGCCAGGCCGGGCCACTCGGCGGCCCGCCCGCACCGCCGGTCGGAGCCGCTTCAGGCACCCCGGGCCGAGACGAAATCCGCCGCCCGCCGCGGCTTTCCCACCAGATCGCGCAGCTCGGCCAGGATGCGCTGTCCGCAGACCCCGGTATCGACGATCGGCCCGCGGCTCGCCGCGAACTCGCTCAGAACGCCATTGTGTTCCGCCGCGCTGATACCGGCATAGGCCATCGCCCAGGTTGGAAATTCCCGTTCGGTGACCGGCTCGACGGCGAGCACGATCACGTCATGGTGGCGCCGGTCGCACTGGATTCGCTCGAAGGTCTCCTCGAGCGCGGCTGTCGGGCCCTCCAGCACCTGGGCGAACCAGTCCTCGCTGAACATCAACGCCCCGGTCAGCCCGGCGGCGGCGTTGTTGGTACACGAGCGCTGCAGGATCCTGAGGATCTCGGCCTCGATCTCCGGCGCGCTGCCGGCGATCAGGCTGCGGCTGCAGTAGATGATGCGGAGCAGGTCGGTCACGTTCGCACATCCATGTCTCGGGGATTGACCGTTTCCAGCAGGCTGGCGGGGGGCGCATAGCGTTCGATCAGGCCACCCACCTCCCCAGGCGGCACCGGCCGGCTGATCAGGAAGCCCTGGACATTGCTGCAACCGTCCTGGACCAGCGCGGCGGCCTGGGCCTCGGTCTCCACGCCCTCGGCGATCGTGGTCATGCCGAGGCTGTTGCCGAGCGCGGTGATCGCCCGCACGATCGCCGAGGACTGGTCGCTGGTGGCGAGGTCGGCCACGAAGGAGCGATCGATCTTCACCTTGTCGAACGGAAAGCTGCGCAGCTGGCTGAGCGAGGAATAGCCGGTGCCGAAATCGTCCATGGCGATCCGCACGCCCATCGCCCGCAGCTTATGCAGCGTGGCCAGGGTGGCCTTCTCGTTGTTGAGCAGCGCGCTCTCGGTGATCTCGAGCTCCAGCCGGTGGCCTGGCAGACCGGCAGCGGCCAGTGCCGTCTCGACCGCGCGCACCAGGTCGTCGGCACGCTCGAACTGCAGAGTGGAGACATTGACGGCGATGCGCAGCCCGCCCGGCCAGCCGGCGGCCTCGGCGCAGGCCTAGGCCAGCACCCAGGCGCCGATCGGGCCGATCAGCCCGATCTCCTCGGCCAGGGGGATGAATTCATTGGGCTGGACCAGCCCGCGGACCGGATGCGCCCAGCGAAACAGCGCCTCGAACACGGTCAGGCGCCCCGCCAACATGTCGATCTGCGGCTGGTAGACCAGCCGGAACTGGCGCAGCACCAGGGCCTTGCGCAGATCGGCCTCCAGCACCCGGCGGGCCTGGGCGCGCTCGTTCATCACCGGGTCGTAGCGCCGCCAGCCACCGCGCCCGTCCGCCTTGGCCTGGTACAGCGCCAGATCCGCGGTGCGTACCAGCTCATCCGGCTCGGCCGCGTCCTCGGGCGCGAAGGCGATGCCGACGCTGGCGCCGATGCTCGCGACCTGGCCATGGAGCAGGAACGGCCGGCTCAGCATCTCTACGATACGCCGCGCGACCTCCGTCGCCTCCTCGTCGCGGGCGCAGGCGGGCAGCAGCACCGCGAACTCGTCCCCGCCCAGCCGCACCGCGAGATCCTGGCCGCGCAGGCATCCCTTCAGCCGCCCCGCGACCGCGATCAGCAGGGCATCGCCGACCGGATGGCCGAGCGTGTCATTGACCGCCTTGAACCGATCGAGATCGCCCATCAGCAGGGCGGTCTTCTCACCCTCGACGACGAGCTTGCGCGCCAGAGTCTCGTTGAAGCTGCGCCGGTCCGGCAGGCCGGTCAGCGTATCGAGGTGCACGGGCTCGGCCCCCATCGGGCGCCGCTCGGTGAGCGTCAGCATCCAGCCGCGCGCGGAGATGCGCCGGCCGGCGAGGAGGATCCCCATCCCGAGCTCCGATGACGGGAGACTGGTCTCGGTGCTCAGCAGGGCACGTGCCCGATCGAGCAGCAGCGCCACCGCCGGCGGATCGAACCTGGTCGCCCCGGCCAGCATCTCGGCCAGCCCCACGCCCCTGGTCGACTGATCGCCGAGGCCGATCAGCCGGCGGGCGGCATCGTTGATCAGCCGGACCCGCAGCGCCCCGTCGACGATCAGAACCGCATCGTCGATCCCGTTGAGCGCCGCGCGCACCGCCCCGCGAACACCAGGCTGTGCCGCAACGAAGCCTTCCATGTCGGGACCCTCCTGTCACCGACAGTGTCCGCGACAGAGGTGAAGCGGGGCTGAACGGACCGCAGGAGCTCGCCCCGCCCAGACCGGCTCATCCGCTGGGCCGGGCACGCCAGATCCGCCCTTGCGCCGGCCGGCCTGCTTGGGCACCACTGCCGGCATGGACGCTCTGGGCGCCTTGCGGCTGATGCTGGACTGGGGCGTGGACGAGGCGCTGGACGACGCCCCGGTGGACCGGCTGCGCCCCGGCGCCCCATCCGCTGCCCCGCCAGATGCCGCCCCCGGCG
>DAICZL010000030.1 GCA_027311165.1 bacterium | reverse complement strand
GTTCCAGGACTGGCCGTCGGCGGCGGAGCTGGGACCGGACGGGCATCGCCGGCGCGGCGGCTTTCTGCCCGCGCTCGAGGGTCTGCCGCGGCGGATGTGGGCGGGCGGGCGGATCCACCTGCAGGGCGGGGTGCGGGTCGGCGAGGAGCTCACCCGCCGCAGCACGGTCCTGCGGATCGAGGAGAAGCAGGGCGCCTCCGGCCGGCTGGTCTTCGTTACCGTCCATCACGCGATCAGCGGCCCGGCGGGCCTTGCGATCGAGGAAGAGCACGACATCGTCTATCGCCCCCCGGCCGCGCCGCCTGGCGTCGTGCCCGGCGGCGCCCGTACCGAGGCTGATGGCACCCCAACCGGTGGCACCCCAACCGGTGGCACCCCAACCGGAGGCAATCCGCCCGGTGGCACCCCGCAAGATGGCACCCCATCCGGAGGCGCCGGGCCCGCCGGCACCCTGACCGAGGTCGTGGTGGCGGATCCGTTGCTGCTGTTCCGCTATTCCGCGCTGACCGGTAACAGCCATCGCATCCATTACGACCTCGACCACGCGATGCGCGTCGAGGGCTATCCGGGCCTCGTCGTCCATGGTCCGCTGCAGGCGACGCTGCTGGCGCTGCTGCTCGGCCGCCATCATCCGGACCTGCGGATCGGCCGGTTCGCCTTCCGCGCCCGCCATCCGGCATTCCATGGCCGCCCGCTGACGCTGCGATGCCGATTGGGCGAGGCGCTGCCGCTTGCCCGCCCGGCCGGGGGCGTGCTGGCGCGGCTGACCAGCAGCGACCGGCAGGGCACCATCTGTCTGGAGGCGGAGGCGCATCTTGTCTGAGATCGCCGGCCCTCCCGTCCCGTTGCCCGCGATCGTTCCGCCCGCGCAGGCGGCGCCCGCGCAGGTGGCGCCCCCGCAGGCGGCGCCCGGGCGGCCTGATGCCGGCCGGCCGGGGCTCACCGAGAACGCGGCCGATACCGTGCGCGGCATCGGCTTCGTGGCGCTCAGCTATTTCCTGCTGACGATCGGCGATGTCTCGGTGAAATGGGCGCTGCCCGCGGTGGGTGTTGCCGGGGCGATGTTCTGGCGCGGCGTGTTCGGCGCCGGCACGGTGGCGGCGATGGCCACGATCCGCCACCGGCACGGGTTCTGGCGCATGCTGCGGCCGCGGCGCTGGCAGCTCGTGCTGCTGCGCGGCCTGCTGCACAGCCTCTCCTCGTTCTCCTGGTATGTGGCCTGGCAGTCGATGAACCTGATCGACACCTATGCCATCGGCTACACCGCGCCGCTGATCATGACCCTGCTGGCGGTGCCGCTGCTGGGCGAGCGGATCCGCTGGCGGCGGGCGCTTGCGACGCTGGTCGGATTCGCCGGCGTGATGGTGATGCTGCGCCCGGGCGGGGCGATGTGGACGCCGGCCGTGCCGCTGCTGTTCGGCGGCATCGTGATGATGACCATCAGCCGGATCCTGGCACGGCTGCTCTCCACCACCGAGACGGCGGAATGCCTGGCGTTCTGGGTGATGGCCGTGCACATCCCGGCCGGGCTGCTGATGGGTTTCGTGTTCCGCTGGCCGCCGCTGGTGTTCCCCTGGCCGGGCCTCGCGGTGATGGGGGCCCTGCTGTGCCTCGGTCTTGCCAACGGGCTCGGCCATTTCGCCATGAACCGCGGCTATGCCCTGGCGCCGGTCTCCGCCGTGGCCCCTTATGAATACACCACGCTGGTCTGGGGTGGCGTGCTGGGGTTCGTGTTGTTCCGAGAGGTTCCGGCTTTGACCACCCTTGCCGGCGCCGTCATCGTGATCGCCGCCGGGCTGTATAACGTCTATCGCGAGCGGCGGCTGCGCGCGACGCCCAGGGTCGCGGGCTGATGGGGTTCCTGACCGAGCCGGTGCCGCCCTATGGCCAGCCGCTCGCGGTGCGCCCCGGCATCCGCCGGGTGGTGGCGCCCAATGCCGGCCAGATGACCTATCACGGCACCAATACCTGGCTGATCGACACCGGCGAGGGGCTGACGGTGCTTGATCCCGGCCCCGACGATGACCAGCACGTGCGCGCGATCCTGGCCGCGGCGCCGCAGGGCATCGCGCGGATCCTGGTCAGCCACGGCCATCGCGACCATGTCGGCGCGGTGGCTGTCCTGGCGGCGGCGACGGGAGCGCCGGTCGCCGGCTTCGCGAGGCCGGTCGCCGGCTCCAGCCTGGCGCCGGGGCAGGGCAGTCCGATCGCCGCGCCGGAGATCGCGCTCGATGAGGGCGGGCGGATCGCCGGGCTGATCGCGCTGCATACGCCCGGACACGCCGCCGATCATCTCTGCTTCGCCCTGACCCTGCCGGGTGATGAGAAAGTGCTGTTCAGCGGCGATCACGTGATGTCCTGGTCGAGCAGCGTGGTGAACCCGCCCGGGGGCAGCATGGCGGCTTACATGGACAGTCTGCGCCGGCTGCTCGGCCGCGGCGAGACGCTCTACCTGCCCGGCCATGGACCGCCGCTGCCCGATCCCCAGTCACTGGTGCGCGGCCTGCTGGCGCAGCGCAGCCGCCGCGAACAGGCGATCGCGGCCCAGCTCGGCCCGCGGCCGCAGACGCCGGCGCAGCTGATGGGGCGGGTCTATGCCGATCTGGAACCCGGATTGCGCCGCGCCGCCGAGCGGGTGGTGCTGGCCCATCTGATCAAGCTGGCTGACGAAGGACGCGCCGTGGCAGAGGGCGATGCGTGGTGCGCGAGCGGGCCGGCCTGACACCAGGCCAGGAAGGCCGGGACCATGGCGCTCCGCACCCCTCGCACGGCCGGCTCCAGCCGAAAGGGGCTGGAACCGAAGGGCCTGGCCGACAAACGGGGCGCTGATGCCCCGGCGGGAGCGCGCGGGGCGGAGCGCTCCGGCCGTGCCTGCCTCCCTCCCGCCACTCGATCTGTCAATTTAACCTGACGTCAGACTTGCTTGACGCGTCAACCGCCGGCGCTCTACCTTTTCCGTGTGGTCAACCCGCAGCGAATCCGCCGGGTTGGTCAGAGGTCCGGCGCATCGGTGCGAGTCCGGGGCAGGATCGGGGCCGACGACCGGTTGGTATGGTCTGACCGCGCGGCGCACCTGGACGGGAGGGCGCTAACATGACGGTGTCGGAATTCGGACCTGCCGGTCCCAATGCGATCCAGGCGGCCGCCCTGGGGAAAGCCTCGGCGCCCGTGGCGGCAGGCAGAACACGGTCCCCCCGCGCCGCTTTCCTCCCGCCCCCGGGGGGAGCACCGCCGATTTTCCTCACCCCGTCCGTTGCGATACGGATCACCGGGGGTCGGTCATGAGGCTGCAGCCGGCTGCACGCGCAGCCGCCGCCCCGACCGGGCTGCGTGTCGTCATCGTCACCATGGACAGCCACCTCTCCGCCGCCGCCGCCCGCGCCGAGGCGGAACTGCGCCAGGAACTGCCGGGACTGGAACTGGTGGTTCACGCGGCCGACGAGTTCGCCGCCGATCCCGCTTCCCTGGCCGCCTGCACCGATGACATCGCCCGCGGCGACATCGTGATCGCCGCCATGCTGTTTCTCGAGGACCATATCCGCCTGGTCTCCGCCGCCCTCGCGGCGCGGCGGGAGGCGTGCGACGCGATGCTGTGCTGCCTGTCGGCGGGCGAGATCACCCGGCTGACCCGGCTCGGCCGGTTCGACATGTCGCAGGAGGCGACCGGCGCTCTGGCGATGCTGAAGAAGCTGCGCGGCGGCGGCAAGGGCGGGGCTGCCGCGGCGGGTCAGGCGCAGGTGCGGATGCTGCGCCGGCTGCCCAAGCTGATGAAGTTCATCCCCGGCACCGCGCAGGACGTGCGGACCTATTTCCTCGGGCTGCAGTACTGGCTGGCGGGTTCGAAGGAGAACATCGCCAATCTGGTGCGCATGCTGGTGGACCGCTACGCGGCGGGCCCGCGGCTAGGGCTGCGCGGTGCGGTGAAGGCGGCCGCACCCATCGAGTATCCCGATATCGGCCTCTACCATCCGCGACTCGCGGCGCGGATCGTCGAGCGGCTGGAAGACCTGCCCGCCCTGCCGCCGCGCGGCGACCAGCCGGGGCTGCGTCCGGTCGGGGGCGGGGGCGGCGGGACGGTCGGGCTGCTGCTGCTGCGCTCCTATCTGCTGGCCGGCAATGCCGGACATTACGACGGCGTGATCGCGGCGCTGGAGGCGCAGGGATTGCGCGTCATCCCGGCCTTCGCGAGCGGCCTCGATGCGCGGCCGGCGATCGAGCGCTTCTTCCTGCGCGACGGCGTGGCGCGGGTCGATGCGGTGGTCTCGCTCACCGGTTTCTCGCTGGTCGGCGGGCCGGCCTATAACGACAGCCCGGCGGCCGAGGCGCTGCTGGCCAGGCTGGACGTGCCCTACATCACCGCCCATCCGGTCGAGTTCCAGACGCTCGATCAGTGGCAGGGCGATCCGCGCGGCCTGCTGCCGGTGGAGGCCACCATGATGGTGGCGCTGCCCGAACTCGATGGCGGCATGATGCCGATGACCTTCGGCGGGCGCTGCGGCAAGGCCGAAACCGCGACCCCCTGCGCGGGCTGCGACGGCAAGACCTGCACCCGCAACATGGTCGCCCATGGCGAACGCGCGGCCACGCTCGCCTTGCGGGTCGCGAGCCTGGTGCGCCTGCGCCGCGCGGCGCGGGCCGAGCGGCGGATCGGCATCGTGCTGTTCAACTTCCCGCCCAATGCCGGGGCGACCGGCACCGCCGCCTATCTCGCGGTGTTCCGCTCGCTGTTCAACACCCTCCGCGCGATGGCGGAGGCCGGCTACCGGGTGGAGCTGCCCGAGGATGCCGAGGCGCTGCGCGCCAGCATCACCGAGGGCAATGCCGCGCGCTACGGCACCGATGCCAATGTCGCGGCGCGCATTCCGGTGGATGCGCATGTGCGCGGCCAGAACTGGCTCGATGACATCGAACGGGTCTGGGGACCCGCGCCGGGCCGGGCGCAGAGCGATGGCGGCGGGATCTTCGTGCTGGGCCGGCAGTTCGGCAATGTCTTCGTCGGGCTGCAGCCGGCCTTCGGCTACGAGGGCGACCCGATGCGCCTGCTGTTCGAGCGCGGCTTCGCCCCCACCCACGCCTTCGCCGCGTTCTACCGCTATCTGCGGGAGGATTTCGCGGCCCATGCGGTGCTGCATTTCGGCACTCATGGCGCGCTCGAATTCATGCCCGGCAAGCAGGCCGGGCTGTCGGCGGAATGCTGGCCGGACCGGCTGATCGCCGATCTGCCGAATTTCTACTTCTACGCCTCCAACAACCCCTCCGAGGGCATGATCGCCAAGCGCCGCGCCAATGCGGTGCTGCTGAGCTATCTCACGCCCCCGGTCGCCCATGCCGGGCTCTACCGGGGCCTGCTCGACCTCAAGGGCACCCTCGATCGCTGGCGGGCGCTGGAGCCGGAAGCCGATCCCGAGCAGCGCCAGTCCCTGGCCGCGCTGGTGCAGGCGCAGGCCGCGACCGTCGATCTGGCGGCTGCGGAGCCCGCCTGGGGCGCGGCCGCCGAGGCCGAGATCGCGCGGCTGGGCGCGGCGCTGCTGGAGGTGGAATACGCGCTGATCCCGCACGGGCTGCATGTGATCGGCGAGCCGCCCGGCCCGGCCGAGCGCGCCGAGATGCTCGATGCCGCCTTGGTCAGCGACCCGGCCGAGCGCGCGAGGCTCGACCGGCTGCTGGCCGAGGACCATGAACTGCCGTCCCTGCTCCATGCGCTGGAGGCGGGCTATGTCCGTCCCGCGCCGGGGGGCGATCTGCTGCGCACGCCGGAGGTGCTGCCCACGGGACGCAACCTGCATGGGTTCGACCCGTTCCGCCTGCCCAGCGCCTTCGCCGGGCGCGACGGCGCCCGCCAGGCCGACCGGCTGCTCGCCCGCCACGAGGCCGACGGCAATGGCCTGCCCGAGACGGTGGCGATGGTTCTGTGGGGCACCGACAACCTCAAGACCGAGGGCGGGCCGATCGCCCAGGCGCTGCATCTGATGGGCGCCGCGCCGCGCTTCGACGGCTATGGCCGGCTGACCGGGGCGCGGCTCGTGCCGCTCGCCGAACTAGGCCGGCCAAGGGTCGATGTGATCGTCACGCTCTCGGGGATCTTCCGCGACCTGCTGCC
>DAICZL010000216.1 GCA_027311165.1 bacterium | reverse complement strand
CCCGTCGCCCCGCCCGTCCCATCACTCTCCCCATCCCCCTCCGGCGCGGCGCGGCCGGCGTTTCTGATCCCCGATGATCCCCTGAAGCTGCAGGGTCTGAAGCTCGCCGATGCCGATCTGCGGCTGCGCATCGACGAATTGCGGCTGAACGGCGCGGTGTACCGGGCGATCGCGACGCGGCTGCTGCTGAAGGAGGGGCGGCTCGCGGTGGATCCGTTCGCGGCCCAGGCCCCGGCCGGGCATCTCGACCTAAAGCTGAACGTCGATGCCGGCCAGGCCGTGCCGCAGTTCGCCCTGGTGCTGCATGCGCCGGGTCTCGCGGTAAAGCCGCTGCTGGGCGCGCTGGGGCTGCCCGATGATGCCGCTGGCGCGCTGGAGGCGGTCGCCGATCTGCGCGGCGCCGGCGCCA
The DNA here is from genome assembly GCA_027311165.1 of bacterium. Taxonomy (GTDB): domain Bacteria; phylum Pseudomonadota; class Alphaproteobacteria; order Acetobacterales; family Acetobacteraceae; genus DAICZL01. Next base: position 2,412 of record DAICZL010000216.1, on the reverse strand, counting down.
GCCCCCATGCGATCGCGGCGGGGCTGGATGGCTCGCTCGGCCTCGCTCTGGTCAATGGCCGGATCGACAATGCGGCGCTGGCCGATCTGCTGGGGCCGGTGCTGCGATCGGCCAGGCTGCCGCCCGAACTCGCCGCCGAGGCGGGACGCGGCCACAGCGATCTGCGCTGCTTCGCGCTGCGGCTGGATGCGGTCAAGGGCCAGGCCACGCTGCGGGCGCTGGCGCTGGATACGCCCAGGCTGCGGCTGCAGGGCGCCGGCTCGATCGACCTCGCCACCGAGACGCTGGCGCTGCGGCTGCGCCCCGAGACCCGCTTCGCCAACACCGCCGTGGTGGTGCCGGTGCTGGTCGGGGGCACGCTGCTCGCCCCGCGTACCGAGCTCGATCCCGCCGGCGCGGTCGATCCGAAGGCACCGCTGGCGGTGATCGCCGGGGCACTCACCGGCCGCAGGCCGCCGGTCGCCGAGGCGGCGGACCCATGCCCGGGCGCATTGGCGATCGCCCGCGGCGGCAGGCCGGGGCCGGATGCCGCGCCCCAGGCGTCAGGCGCAAGCGGTGCCGCCCCGGCCGAGGGCGGCAAGCCGCCCAAGCCGATCGATCTGCTGAAACAGCTGCTGCGCTGATGGTCGCCACCAGCCGGTTGCGGCGTTGCTGATGAGGCACCGCTGATGTTGCGCTTCTGGGACCGTGCGGAGCGGGTGGCGGCCGGGTGCGGCTTCGAGATTCATCTCGATGGCCGGCCCCTGCGCGTACCGGGCGGGGCGGCGCTGCTGGTGCCCGGCGCCGCGCTGGCCGGGGCGATCGCGCAGGAATGGCAGGATGCGGGCGGCGCGAAGGGCGGCGAGATGTCCTTCGCCAATACGCCGCTGACCCGCCTGGCCGGCACCGCGCAGGAGCGGATCGCGCCCGACCCCGAACCCTGCATCGCCGCCCTGCTCCGCTACGGCGAGACCGATCTGCTGTGTTACCGCGCGGATGGTCCCGAGGAACTCGTCTGGCTGCAGGCGCAGTCCTGGCAACCCTGGCTCGACTGGGCGGCGGATGCGCTCGATGCCAGGCTGCATGCGACGGTCGGTGTCGGCTATCTCGCCCAGGACCAGGCGGCGCTGGCGGCGCTGCGGCGGGCGCTGGCGGCGCAGGATGCCTATCGGCTGGCCGGGCTTGGCGTTGTCGTGCCGGCGCTGGGCAGTCTGGTGCTGGGCCTGGCGATGGCCTCAGGCGCCCTGGCGGCCGAGGAGGCGCATGCTCTGGCGCTGCTGGACGAGAGCTTTCAGGCCCGGCAATGGGGCGAGGACGCCGAAGCTGCCTCCCGCCGCGCCGGCATCCGTGCCGATGTGCTGATGGCGGGGCGGTTCATGGCCCTCAGCGGATGATGGCGCCGATCTGATCGGACGGCTCTGAGCTCGCGGACCCGGCTGCGGGCGCGGTTGACCGGGCGCCGCCTTGCGGTGCTAACGTGATGATCCATATGCAAATCGATCTGTCACGCCACCTGGTCGTGTTCAGGGCCGCCACCGCGGGTCGTGTGGCGGAGTTTTCTGGCTCGGCGTGGCGGGGGGGCTTCGGCCGCGCCCTGCGGATCGCGGCGTGCACGACCCGGTTGCCTGCCTGTCCGGACTGTCCGCGCTACCGCGACTGTGCCTATCCGATGATCTTCGAAACCCCGCCGGATCCGTCGGGGGAGCGGCTGCTGGGTCGCAATGAAGGCGTGCCCAATCCCTATGTGCTGGCGCCGGGATGGGGAGGCCGTCGCAGGCTGGTCTGCGGTGACGAAGTATCCTTGGAGCTCACGCTTGTCGGCCGGGCGATGGCCCGGACCGAACTGGTGTTCGCCGCGCTGGCCGCCGCTGCGGCCGGCGGGATCGGCCCGGACCGGGTGGCGTTGTCGCTTGCCAGGACCGTACGCTTGCCGATCGACACCACTGCGACATCGTCGAGACCGGCAACGAGAGCTGGCGCTTCAAGCACCGCGCCTAAACGCGCGCGCCCAACACATCTACCTCAGGCAGCCCCTGTGGATAAGTGGCCCGCCTACGCCAGACTCGCCCAACGGTCGCTCCAGCGGGCTACTTACCCACAGCTCCATCCGCCCCTCTGCGCCACCAGCGCCGACCCACCACCCTCAGCAAAGGCCCCCCGAGAGGGGGTCCTTTTTGGACGCCGATCGGGGGTCCCTTCTGCGTGCCGATTGACAGCGACCCTGACCCAGGGACCTCCATCATCACCCATGACACGATCGCCCTTCGCGGGCTCGGGCATGGGCTCGCCTGGTCCGGCCCTGGGTGCCGGGGCCGGTCCATGCCGTGCTCTGAAGCGGCGACGGAGCGCGGTCGGGGCGGTCGGGGGAGGGTTCAGTCGGCCGGCTGGCGGGGCTGGGCTTCGGACAGAGCCAGGCCGGCCTTCTGCCATCCG
>DAICZL010000015.1 GCA_027311165.1 bacterium | reverse complement strand
GAGCAAATCCTATGGCGCGATGCGGGCGGTCGATGACATCTCGCTCGACGTGCCGGGCGGGGAATTCCTGACCCTGCTCGGCCCGTCAGGGTCGGGCAAGACGACACTGCTGATGATGATCGCGGGCTTCGTCGCGCCGACTTCCGGCGAAATCCGGGTGGACGGGCGGGTGATCACCGATCTGGCGCCCGAGCGGCGCAATTTCGGCATGGTGTTCCAGGGCTATGCGCTGTTCCCGCACATGAGCGTCGCCGAGAACGTCGCCTATCCGCTGCGCGTGCGCCGCACCGGCCGGGCGGAGACCGAGGCGCGGGTGAAGGCGGCGCTGTCGATGGTGCGGCTCGATGGGTTCGCCGCGCGCCATCCCCGGCAATTGTCCGGCGGGCAGCAGCAGCGGGTGGCGATCGCCCGCGCCCTGGTGTTCGCCCCCGATGTGCTGCTGCTGGACGAGCCGCTGGGTGCGCTCGACCGGCAGTTGCGCGCCGAGGTGCAGATCGAGCTCAAAGCCCTGCATGCCGAGCTCGGCGCCACCTTCGTGTATGTGACCCATGACCAGGACGAGGCGCTGTCGATGTCGGACCGCGTCGCCATCATCCATCGCGGCCGGCTGGTGCAGGCGGGCGCGCCGGCTGCGTTGTACGAGCGCCCGCGCACCCGCTTCGCTGCCGAGTTCCTGGGCCGCAGCAACTGCATCGCAGTGCGCGTGCTCGGCCGTGACGGCGGCGGAACCAGGCTGGAAGCGGGCGGGCGGACGATCCTGCATGCCGGCGCCGGAGCGGCGGCGGGCGCGCGGGCGCTGCTGTCGTTGCGGCCGGAAAAGGTGTCGGTGTCGCTGGAGGAACCGGTCGATCAGGTCAACCGCGTGCCGGGCCTGGTGGCCGCGACCGCCTATCTGGGCGCGATGCGCCAGGTGATGGTGCGCACCGAGGCCTTCGGGGAGCTGGCGGCCACCTGCTTCGCCTGGCAGGCCGGCACGCTCGACCTGGCTCCGGGCGCGGCGGTCTGGGTCGGCTGGGCGCCCGAGGCGACCGTGATCCTGGACGACGAGACCGACGGCTGAACGCCCAAAAACGGAGAGGAAGACAGCATGACCGCATCACGTTTCCACGCCGATCTGGCGCTGCTCGCGGCCGAGCGGCTCGAGCGGGGCGAGATCGACCGGCGCGACGTCCTCAAGGCGCTGGGCGCGCTCGGCCTCGCCGCCGCGCTGCCCGCCACCGCCGGGGCGGCGGGCAAGGAGATCGTGGTGGTCAATTTCGGCGGCGATGCAGTGAAGGCCTGGGACACCGCCTGGGGCGGGCCGTTCACCAAGGATACCGGCATCAAGGTCACGGTGATCGGCGGCGAGCCGACGCCCGGGGCGATCAAGGCCATGGTCGAGAGCGGCAAGATCAGCTGGGACGTGACCGACGGCGATGCCTACTACCTGCCGATCCTGGGCAAGCAGGGGCTGATCCAGAAATACGACTACGCGCGCGTGGATAAGGCCAAGGTGCGGCCCGAATTCGTGTTCGAGTATGGCTGCGCGTCCTATCTCTATTCCACTGTCAACGGCTACAACGCCGAGAAGACCGGCGGGCGGGTGCCCAAGGGTTATGCCGACTACCTGAATTTCAAGGATTTCCCTGGCAAGCGCGCCATGTACAAATGGCTGGTGGGTGCGTTGGAGGCTGTGTTGCTGGGCGCGGGTGTCGAACCCGACAAGCTGTTCCCGCTGGACGTCAAGCGCGCCTTCGCGCTGATCAAGGACCACAAGGACCAGTTCGTGCTGTGGGGTGGCGGCGCGGCCAGCCAGCAATTGTTCCGCGACGGCGAGGTGGTGATGGGCAATCTCTGGTCCACCCGCGCCTCCGTCCTCGATCGTGAGAGCAACGGCAAGCTGACCTGGACGTGGGATCAGGGCGTGGTGGCGCCGGGCGTGCTGCCGGTGCTGGTGAAGAACCCCGCGGGCCCGGCGGTGTTCGACCTGCTGGCCAGCATGCAGGCGCCGGAACGGCAGATCGAGCTGCTGAAGATTCTCGGCAACGGCCCGGCCAATCCCGCCGCCGGCGCGCTGCTGACGCCGGAACTGAAGAAGATCGATTGCGGCTATGAGCCCAACTACCAGCGCCAGATGCCGATCAATACCGCCTGGTACGCCGAGAACTATGACCGGGTCCAGAACGACTTCCTGGATCTGATGGCTGGTTGAGCGGTTCGATGGCGGCGGCCCGGGTCGCGGACAGGAGCCCGCTCGCCTGGACGCTGCCATCCCCGTCCTGGGGCCTGGTGGTGCCGCTGCTGGCGGCGCTACTGGTGCTGTATCTGGCGCCGCTGGTGAACCTGCTGTGGATCAGCGTCTCCGACCCGTCGCCGGGCCTGGGCAATTACCAGAAGCTGCTGACCTCGGGGGCGATGCAGCGCGTGCTGTGGGCGAGCCTGCGGATCGCCGGCATCACCACCGCGATCGCGCTGCTGCTGGGCTATCTGGTCGCCTATGTCATGCTCCATGCCGGACCGCGCCACCGGTTGTGGATCGGCGCCTTCGTGCTGATCCCGTTCTGGGTGTCCGTGCTGGTGCGCGCCTTCGCCTGGCTCACCCTGCTGCGCACCGAGGGGCTGGTGAACCAGGCCTTGCTGGGGATCGGCGCGATCGCCGCGCCGCTCGCCCTGGTGCGCAACGAGTTCGGGGTGCTGGTCGGCATGGTGCACTACATGGTGCCGTACGCGGTGCTGCCGCTCTATGCCAACATGAAGGGCATCGACCGGCGGCTGGTGCCGGCCTCGCGCTCGCTGGGAGCGGGCCCGCTGCGCAGTTTCGTCTCGGTGTTCCTGCCGCTGTCGCTGCCGGGCATCGTCGCGGCCTGGGTGCTGACCTTCATCCTCTCGCTCGGGTTCCTGGTGACGCCGGCGATCCTGGGGGGCGGGCGGGTGGTGATGATCTCGGAATATGTGCGGCTGCAGATCTTCCAGACCATCCGCTGGGGCTTGGGCACGATGATGGCGACGGTGCTGCTGGCGACCGTCCTGCTGCTGCTGGTCGCGCTGTCGCGGGTGGTGGACATGCGCCAGCTCTATGGCGCCAAGTGAGCCGGCTGCGCTGGCCGCTGCTGGTCGCGGGAACCTGGGCGGTGCTGCTCTACCTGATGCTTCCCACGCTGGTCGCGGTGCCGGTGTCGCTGACCGATAACCGCTATCTCTCGCTGCCCAGCCATGGCGTGCTGTCGCTGCGCCATTATGGGACCTTCTTCACCGACCCGGTCTGGCAGTCGGCCATCCTGCAGTCGCTGGGCATCGGGCTGGCGGCCACGGCGCTGGCGGTGACGCTGGGCGGGCTGGCTGCGATCGGGCTGTGGCGGCTGTCCTCGGGGCTCGCCGAGAGCGTGCGGATGCTGGCGCTGGCGCCGATGATCGTGCCGCCGCTGGTCTCGGCGCTGGCCTTCTACCGGCTGTTCGCCGCGTGGGGGCTGCTCGACACGATCGCCGGGGTGGTGATCGCGCATACGCTGCTGGCGGCACCCTTCGTCCTGATCACGGTCTCGGCCGCGCTCGCGAATATCGATCTGCGCCAGGAGCAGGCATCGCGCTCCCTCGGCGCTTCCGGCGCGCAGACCATCCGCCTGGTGATCCTGCCGCAGATCCTGCCCGGGCTGGTGACCGGGGCGGTGTTCGCCTTCCTGACCTCGTGGGACGAGATCATCGTCACCTTGTTCATCGCGGTGCGCGATGTCTACACCCTGCCGCGCAAGATGTGGGACGGAATCAACGAGAATCTGGAACCGACCATCGCCGCCGCGGCCACGGTGCTGTTCGTGCTGACCCTGCTGCTGATCGGCGGGCAGGCGCTGCGCGAGGCGTGGCGCAAGGACGGCGCCAAGGACATCGCATGAGCCGGCGTTTCAACCAGCCGCTGTCGGGCAACGAGATGCCGCGCTTCGGCGGCATCGCCAGCATGATGCGCCTGCCCGTCGCCACCGGCCCCGCCGGGCTGGATGCGGCGTTCATCGGCGTGCCGCTCGATCAGGGCACGTCCAACCGCGGCGGCACGCGCTTCGGGCCGCGCCAGATCCGCACGGAATCGGTGCTGATCCGCCCCTACAACATGGCGACCCGCGCCGCCCCGTTCGACAGCCTGCAGGTGGCCGATCTGGGCGACATCGCGATCAATCCGTACAGCCTGGAGAAATCGGTCGGGCTGATCGAGACCGGATTGGCCGCGGTGCACCAGGGGGGCTGCATCCCGCTGGTGCTCGGCGGGGACCACACGCTGGCGCTGCCGGCGCTGCGCGCCGCGCGGGCCACCCACGGCCGGCTGGGGCTGGTCCACGTCGATGCCCATGCCGATGTCAACGACACGATGTTCGGCGAGCGGATCGCCCATGGCACGCCGTTCCGCCGGGCGGTCGAGGAAGGGCTGATCGACCCCGCCCGCAGCGTGCAGATCGGGCTGCGCGGCAGCGGCTATGCCGCCGAGGATTTCGACTGGCCGGTCCAGCAGGGCTTCCGCGTGGTGCCTGCCGAGGAATGCTGGCACCGCTCGCTCGCGCCGCTGATGGAGCAGGTCCGGGCGCTGATGGGCGCGGGGCCGGTCTATCTGTCCTTCGACATCGACAGCCTGGATCCGGGCTTCGCGCCCGGCACCGGCACGCCGGAGATCGGCGGGCTCACCACCATCCAGGCGCTGGAGATCGTCCGTGGCTGCGCCGGCCTGGCCCTGGTCGGCGCCGATCTGGTGGAGGTCTCCCCGCCCTATGATCCGTCGGGCAATACCGCGCTGATCGGCGCGCAGCTGCTGTTCGAGATGCTGTGTGTGCTGCCGGGGGTCCTCGTGCGCTGACGGCCGGGCGCAGGCGCCATCCCCCGGGGACGATGCCTTGGGCTCGATCCCTTGGGCATTGGGATGGAACAGAGCCAGACGTCTCTGCCCCTCGGAGACAGGCTGGAGGCCTGGCCCGCGATCCCCTTCCCCGGGGGGCGACCCCCCGCAGGGATGGCGCCTCTGGGCGGACGCCGGTCTGCCTTCACCCCTTGGAAATCCGCCCCCAGATCGCGCGCGCATGCTCCGCCAGCATCAGCGCCTCGGTCCAGCGATCCGACAGTTCCGCCCCGTCCGCGCCGGTCAGCGCATAATCGGGCGGGCCGAGTTCGCACAGGAACACCAACCTGTCCTGCGCGCCGGCGCGACCGTGCCAGGCGCGGAAGCCGCTCTCCCACCAGTCCAGGAACAGGTGCAGCCACTTGGCGTTCTGCGGCCAGGCGATCGGCACCTGGATCTGCCCGCGCGCGGCGACGCGGCCCTGGAAGGAATCCGCGCGGTCCAGCACCCGGGCGAACAGCGCCGCCAGATCAGGCGGGGGCGGGCAGGGCAGTTCGCGGTCCACGACATAGTGCGACAGATCGGCCGACAGGCGCAGTTCGGGGATCGCATCCAGCAGCTGCACGGTGGTGAACAGGTCGTTGGTGATGCAGTTCCGATGGGTCTCGAACTGGATCGCCATGCCTTCGGCGGCGGCCAGGGCCAGAAATTCGCGGATCACCGGGATCATTCCGGCGAGACTGAGCGGCATGACCTGGCCCACCACCACCACGAAGGGGGCGCCGATGTCGCGGGCCAGGTGCAAGGCCGGACGCAGCCCGGCGATCGAGCGGGGAAACGCGGTCAGCAGCCCGGCGAGCCCGGTGCGGGCGAAATGCGGCACGGTGGCGCGCGCCGCCTCGATGTCCATGGCGCCGAGATCGATCGCCATGCCGTCGAAGCCGGCCGCAGCCACCCGGTCGAACTGGGCGGCCAGCGATCCCGCCAGCCCCTGCATCGCCCAGAGCGACTGGTAGAGCAGGAGCTCAGGCACGCAGTTCCTCGCTGTGGCGGGCAGGCTCGCCTTCGGCGATCCAGGCGCGGTCGTCGGGGTAGTCGGCCTCGCTGCGGCCACCGGCCAGCGCCCGCAGCACGGCGAGCTGGAAGCCCAGATAGGTCATGCTGGGCGGAGCGGTGCCGTTTGCGGTGAAGATGCGCCGGTGCAGATCGGGCAGGCGGTGGAACGGCACGCCGGGGAAGGCGTGATGGGCCGTGTGGTACTGCATGTTCCAGCCCAGGAAGCGCATCACCGCATTGGTGCGGGTGCTGCGGGTGTTCACCAGGATGTCGGGTGCGTGCGGCAGGCCCAGATGCTCGATCGTGTTCTGCAGCTGGTGGGACCATTTCATCACCAGCATCGGCGCCAGCCAGTAGGTGAGCGCGGCGGTGGAGGCGGTGGCGACCGAGACGGCGGCGATCGCCCCATAGCCAGCCAGGTGCCAGCGAGCCTCGCGCACCAGGCCGGCGCGGCGGCTTTCGGGCACATAGGGCTCGGTGACGATCCCGGCGGCAAAGCGCAGGATGCGGCGGATACGCGTGAACCAGTAGCTCGGCCCCAGCAGCCACAGCAGATAGCTGGCCAGCCCGTAGGGCGGGCGCACCAGTTCGCCGTCCCGGTCCCAGTCCTGGGTGTGGCGATGATGGGCGAAATGCTGCACCTGGTCGAAATCGCGCGGGTAGATCAGCACGAAGCCGAAGGCGCGGCCGACCCATTCGTTCAGCGCGCGGGTGCGGAACACCGTCCAGTGGCTCATCTCGTGCTGGCCGGCATAGAGGAAGTTGATCAGCACGCCGTGCACGGCGAAGGGGATCGCCACCCAGACCGTGCCCAGCGTCGCATGCAGCGCGAGGCCGCTGGCCAGGATCGCCGCGAGATGCGCGCCGAGCTGGCGCAGGCCGGCGGCGTCCGACCTGCCCGACAGATCGCGCAGTGTTGCGGGGTCGATCAGATCACGTCGGGCGAAAACCTCGTCCATGGCGGGCATCCTCGCTCGGGCAGGATGAGCATCGCGCGTTACCGCGCCGGTTGCGAGTGCGAAGATCGCCGCCGCCGCGCCGGGGCGGCAAGGGGTCCTTTCCCGATCGCGCGTCGTGCCGGCCTGGGGGGAGGGTACCTGCGCGCGCAGGAAAGGCCGAAGCGTGTGCCCTCAGGAAGCCCGCCAGCCGGCAGCGTGCCCGGGACCCGCGTTTGCTTTGGCGTAGACTCCCCCGGGGCAGGGGCCCCCAAAGCGGCCGTAACGGCGAAGCCCCTGCGCTTCCGGCGGCATCGCCGATGACACTTTCCGGTCGGTCCCAGCCGCGCACCGCCCTCGGCCCGGGATATTTCCCACCCGCTCGATCCCGCAGGGTCCGCCTGTCCAGTGTCCCTATTCCGAAATTCGCAGCATTGAAATGTGGTCGAAACCGGGACACCAGCTCTTTGTTTTCAGTGGCCTGCTGATCCCCGAACTTCGCGGTGAGGAACCGCGAACGTCGGGGGCAGGATACCAGAGCAACATCCGATCAGATGGACTGATCTGATCGGATAAAGTTGCTCGGTAAAACAGAGAGCAAGAGCGATGGCCGATCGTCGATCAGATCGGCCACCGCTCTAGGTTCCGTACCCATTGCGTTGACCACGGGGCGTCTGATTCAAGCTCATCAGGAGGGCTTGAAGCATGTCGGAGCTGTTTTGGCTGAATGATCTGCAGTGGGCGGCGATCGAGAAATTGCTGCCGCATCTTGGCGGTA
>DAICZL010000010.1 GCA_027311165.1 bacterium | reverse complement strand
CAGCAACAGCGCGATCACCAGGCAGTAGATCGCCATCGTCTCGATCATCGCCAGCCCGACGAACAAAGTGCGCGAGATCGTGCCCGCCGCTTCCGGCTGGCGGGCGATGGCGTCCATCGCCGCCGCGACCGCGCGCCCTTCGCCGAGGGCCGGGCCGATGGCACCGAAGGAGACCGCGAGGGCGGCCGATACGATGCTCGCGAGAGCTAGCCAGTTCATGGGGGCGTCCTTTGGCTTGGGAGTTCTTTTTCGGGCTCGGCCTCGCGGATCGCGCCGGCGATGAAGACCATCGCAAGGATCGCGAAAATATAGGCCTGCACGGCTCCGGTCAGCAGATCGAGGGCCATCAGCGGGATCGGGACGAAGAGACCGGCGAGCGACAGCACGATGCCGACCACGAACACCCCGCTCATCACATTGCCGAACAGGCGGACGAGCAGCGAGAAGCTGCGGGTGATGCTCTCGATGAAATTGAGCGGGATCATGATCGGGTTGGGCGAGGCGAAGGTGCCGAGATAGCCGCCGATGCCGCCCGCGCGGAGTCCGAACCGGATCACTGCGAGGAAGACCAGCAGTGCGAGGGCGGCGTCGGTTTCGAGATGGGCGGTCGGCGGTTCGACACCTGGGACGAGGGTGGACCAGTTGGCGACGAAGATGAAGGCGAACAGCGTGCCGATGAAGGCGCGATAGGGGGTTGGCTCGGCCTGCATCGTGTCGCGGATCTGGGCATCCAGAGTGTCCACGATGAGTTCGAGTGCGGACTGGGTCCTGGAGGGTGCAAGCGACAGCCGGCGGGTGAGGATGAACGCGCCCAGGGTGAGCACCGCCATGATCGCCCAGGTGGTCACCACGGCGCCGGTGATCGGTGCCGGCCCCAGATGGAACAGCGTGGTGCTGACCAGCGGGGATTTCACGACATGCTCCCCCGATATCTGCGCAGGACCAGAGACCGCGCGAGCAGGACACCGAACGCCGTCGCCAGCAGGGGCACTGCGCCTTGCAGGGCAGCCAGAGCGAGCAGGCCCGACAGCAGGACCAGGCGGCCGGTGATCAGGACGATCGCCGTGCCCGCCCGCAAGCCCGTGGCGAACAGGCGGGCGTTCCACCAGAGGGCGCTGAAATAGGCGATGCCCAGTGCGACCCCGATGGTGAGATGGAGGGCGAGGCTCGCTGCCATGGCCGGTTCCGCAAGCGCCTGGAAGGCTGCGATGCTCATGTGCTCTTCATCCATTTCCAGGCGGTCCAGCAGCCAAGTGCCAACCCGAGCATCATCAGCGGGCCGGTCCAGAACACGCCGGAGTGGTATCGCGCATCGAGCCATCGCCCGGCGAAGATGCCGATCAGCATCGGGACGACGATGAGCCAGCCGAGCACGCCGATCTGCGCGAGGCGGCGCGCGACGGAGGGATCCCCGTCGCGCAACCAGCGCCGGTGGCGTTCACCGCGCAGGCGGACGCCCTGCACCAGCGGATCCCGATCGTCCGGCTCGCTCATGCGAAGGCTCCGGCCTTGCGGCGGAAATCGGGGCGCAGATGCGCCATGATCTGGCGGATCGCGGCGAGCTGCAGACGGGTGCTCTCGACATGCTCCGTCCGCTCGGCTTCGAGATCGGCGCGAAAACGGGCGAGAACGTCCTGGTCGAGGGTGGTGAGATCATCGCCGGTGACCGCTTCGCGCGTGGTGATCGTGACCCCGCTCCGCAAGCCCGTGGTGAGGACGCCGCGATGCACCGCGCAATATTTTCGCGCCCCGTCGCGGCGCTGCCAGGCGAGGACCGAGATCGACAGGGTGGTCAGGAAATCGGCGTGATGGGGCAGCAGGCCGAAGCTGCCGCTCGCGTCTTCGGCCCGCACCGCGAGCACGCCATCTTCGTCGATGACGACGGCGAGCGGCGTGATGATGCGCAGCCTCATGCGGCTGACCCCGCCCTGGTGGCGGCTTCCTCCTTCTGGCGCGCCTCGCTCAGGGTGCCGACCATGTAGAGCGAGCTTTCGGCCCAGTCGTCGGTCTCGCCGTCGAGGATCGCGCGGCAGCCGGCGAGCGTGTCGGCGCGGCTCACGCTGCGGCCTGGCATGGCGGTGAAGGCTTCGGTGACCACGAAGGGCTGGCTGAGGAACCGCTGTAGCCGGCGCGCGCGCCTGACGATCAGACGGTCGCTCGCGCCGAGCTCCTCGACGCCGAGCAGCGCGATGATGTCCTGCAGATCCTTGAAGCGGGCGAGCGCTTCCCGGGCGCGCTCGGCGATCGTGTAATGCGCATCGCCGACGACCATCGGATCGAGCAGGACGGAGGAGGATCCGAGCGGATCGACGGCAGGATAGAAACCCTCCGCGGCGAGACCGCGCGACAGCATGATGATGCTGTCGATATGGCTGGAAATCGCCGTCACGGCGGGATCGGTGAAATCATCGGCAGGGACGTAGACCGCCTGGATGGCGGTGACCGCCGCGCCGGCCACCGAGGCGATGCGCTCCTGCAGCGAAGCCACTTCGGTGGCCAGCGTCGGCTGATAGCCGACCCGGGATGGCAGGCGCCCGAGCAGGCTTGAGACCTCGCTGCCGGCCTGGACGAAGCGGAAGACATTGTCCATCAGCAGCAGGACGTTCTGGTGCTTCTGGTCGCGGAAATACTCGGCGATGGTGAGCGCGGTCAGCGGCACGCGCCAGCGGGCGCCCGGGGGCTCGTTAATCTGTCCATAGACCAGCACGGTGCGTGCCAGCACGCCCGAGCCCTGCATGTCGGTAAGCAGCTCGTGGCCCTCACGGGAGCGTTCGCCGATTCCCGCGAAGACGGAGATGCCTCGATATTTCTCGACCATGGCGTGGATCAGTTCCATCACCAGCACGGTCTTGCCGACCCCGGCGCCGCCGAACATCGCCGCCTTGCCGCCCTGGGCGAGCGGAGCCAGGAGATCGATCACCTTGATCCCGGTTTCGAACACCGTGGTGGTGGCGGTCTCCGCGTCGAGCGAGGGGGCGCGCGCGTGGATGCCACGGCGCGGCGTATCGGCCGGCAGGGCGGGCCCGCGATCGCGGATCGTTCCCATCACGTCGATCAGCCGCCCCAGCACCGCTTCGCCCACCGGAACCGAGATGGCCGCGCCGGTGGCGCGCACCCGCGTACTGCGGGCGTGGCCGGCGGTGGCCTGGAGCGCGATGCCCCGTACCGTGCGGGCATCGAGATGGCTATGGACCTCCAGAACCAGCAGGTCGGGCCGATCCCAGGCGACGATCAGGGCGGTGTTGATCGCGGGCAGGGGGCCGGCTTCGAAGCGGACGTCCACGACCGCGCCCCGGACCGACAGCACCTCCCCCACCGGCTCTGCTGAGTCCATTTCCTGTCCGATCGCCAAAGGGGCGGGGTGGAGGCTGGCCGGAAAGAGCCTGAATCGCACGATCATCCCGATTACAGACGTCTTCACTTTCCGGCATTGATGCCGATCAACTCCCGGGCGGCGGCAGCGCGATGCCGGCCAGGCCGTGCGCGGCCCTGCCTGCTGCCCGGTTCGCCACGGCAAGGCTGGGCTGCGGCCGTGGCGGGTCACGAAGCTGTGGAACGGGGCGGCCTGGTGGTTGCCGGTGCCGCCCGGCGACCGTATAAGCCAGTGCATCGGAGAGGTGCCGGAGTGGCCGATCGGGGCGGTCTCGAAAACCGTTGTGCGTGCAAGCGTACCGTGGGTTCGAATCCCACCCTCTCCGCCACTTCAGTCCCTGAGTGGGCACTGAATTTACGCCAAGTTTTCCGTTCAGCACCTGTAGCAGCCGGGACTTCGATCCCATGATCCGGACCTCGCCATCTGCGATCTCAACGCGCTGGGCGAGCGCGCGGAGATGGTCACGGCGATAGCCACCCCCTTCAAGGCGGATATGCCGCCGCGCGGTTTCGGCAAAGGTGCGCACCATCTGCGGGGTAACGGCCTTGCTGCCGGAGTTCTCAAGTATGGCCTGGGCGCGCTCGGCATCGGCCTTCGCCTGATCGCGGATGGCCTTGAGGCCGTTGATGCGGTCCTTGAGCGCCGGGTCGTCCAGATCGGCGACGCCCGCTTCGATGGCGTCGTAGAGGCGCTTGAGGCGGGCTTCCGATTCCGCCGCACGCTTGTTTAGCTCCGCGATATGCTCGCGCTGGCGCTCGGATCGCTCCTGCCGCCGGTCGAGCACTGTGGCGAGGATCGTTTCCAGCCTTTCGGGCTGGAGGAGACGGTCTTCGAGATGGCTGGCGACGAGATCGTCCAGCTTCTCCATCGGCACCGCCATGCCTTCGCAGCCCGTCGGTCCCTGCCGGGCTTTGGTCGAGCAGGCATAGTAACGGTATCGCCCGCCCTTGCCGGTGCGAATGGTCATGGCGCCGCCGCACTTGGCGCAGTGGATCAGGCCGGTGAGCATCGTCGGGCCGCTGATGACGGCGGATGGCGTCACCGTGGGATGGCGGGCCTTGAGTAGCGCCTGCACCGCGTCGAAGGTTTCGCGGTCGATGAGCGGCGGGACGGGCACGACCACGATCTCGCTGACCGGCTTCAATTCCTTGGACTTTGACCGCTTGTTGAACTCATGCTCGCCGACATAGGTGCGGCGGGTCAGGATGCGGTGGACTTGGCCGATGCCCCAACGGCCTCCGTCGCGGGTGAAGATGCGGTTGCGGTTCAGGTGGCTGACGATGTTCTTGACGCCCATCTGGCCCTTGGCGCCGTCGCCTTGGAGCGCGAGCCGGTAGATCAGGCGCACCGTTTCGGCGTGGAGCGGGTCTATCTCCAGCCTCTTCTTGACCTTCGCGCCGCGTTGCTCGGCCGCGACGACACGGTAGCCGATGGGCGGTAGCGAGCCGTTCCAAAAGCCCTGCCGGGCGTTCTCCTTCAAGGCGCGGATGACGTGCTTCGCGTTTTCCTTCGACTGGTATTCGTCGAACAGTGCCATGATCTGGCGCATCATGACGTGCATTGGATCATCGCCCATCTCCTGGGTGATGGAGACGAGCTTCACCCCATTCTTCGCGAGCTTCCGGACGTAGAATTCCAGCTCGAAATGATCGCGGAAAAAGCGGCTGAACGAATGGACGATCACCACGTCGAACGGCGCGGGCTTCGACGTGCCCGCCTCGATCATCCGCTGAAACTCGGGGCGCCGGTCATTGGTCGCCGACGCGCCCGGCTCCACATAGGTTTCGACGAGTTGGTAGCCGCGTGAAGCGCAATAGGCTTCACCCTGGCGCTTCTGATCGGGGATGGAGACGTCATGCTCGGCCTGCCGCGCTGTTGAGACGCGCAAATAAAGGGCGGCCCGTAGCGGCACGGTCATGGTAGCAATTCCCTCAGACCATCGGCCGGCGCTGAACATCGCGGTGGATTTGATATGCGCTCCATGATCGTCTTCGCTCGCCCTGAAGTGCGCCGAAAAGAGGCGCCTTTTGCGTTGTGATACGGTGGGGTCTTGTCGAAGTCAGTGTATTGGGCTGCGGTAGGATCAAGAATTTCTCCTGTGGGAGATTCGACCCACAAGTGAGATACTCCGTCATTGTCAACACCGCGTTGAGCTTTGTAACCGGATGTTTTCCCGCCCAATGACCGATACAGCGCCTCTGACGCGTGATAGCAATGGCCAAACATTGGATTATCAGGACGTCCCCTGTAATCTTTAGGGATTAAGTCTGGGCTCAGCGCCGCTTGTATTGCTTTGATGAATTCTTTTTCCTCAGATGTCATTCGACTCGTCCTGCGCTAGCTTGACGCGAATATCTCATCGAAGAGTTCGCCGAACCACGCCTCGAACACGTCCACCTCTGCTTCCGTGACCGGGATATGCTCGGGCCAGTCGTCGGTGACGGTCCAGGTGGAGAGGTCATGCTTCGGCGGCCGGCCCGGAAACGGCCAGGGTCGGCCGAGCAACGCTTCAAGTTGCTCCGATGCGGTCGGTGGGTGTTCTTTGCGAAGTCTGGCCATTGCGCCAGAATCGCCGAACCTGACGCCTGAAAGAATAGCCTTTTCTTACGCTGGAAGCACCCGCGTACCTTGGCGCAAAAAGACTTGCGCGCGGCGGCGTTGAGCGGAAACCGCGTAGGGGCGCATGTGGTCGTCATGGCGATAACAGGTTCAGCGCCGTCGCCACCGGCAGATAGAGGGTGCGTGGCTGCCGCACCAAAGGCGCGAAGCCGAAGGCTGCATAGAAGGCCGCCGCACTGTCGTCGATGGCGTCGGCGAAGATGGCGTGCGCTCCGATGGGCGCAGTCGCCACGGTCTTGATGGCGTCAAACAACAAGGCTTCTCCGAGCCCTTGTCCGGCATAATCGCTATGGCGGCCAAGCCAGCCGATCAGCACTGCCGGAACGGTCGGGTAGCGCGGCAGTTTCTTCGCAAGCGGCTCGGGAACCTCTGTCAGCGGCACGTTGCTGGAAGACAGCGTGTAGAAGCCCGCCACCCGGTCCGTCGCGATCTCCCTGGCGACGAAACAGGTGGCGTATTTACGCTTCACGTCCTGGGAGACGGTCTCACGAAAATAGCTGTCGATCCGGTCGTTGCCGCAGGTGAAGTCATCCCGCTTGTGCGCCTTCGCCAGCGACTCGATGACGAAGCGGGCGCTCACCGGCGCTCGATCAGCTCAGCATGGCGCTTCGCCGCACGAGCCAGCCGCGCGTTCGGCTGGGGCGGATTGCTCAACGCCTCGGCGAAGCGGATTTGGTCCTCGCGCGCCAGGCGCATGATGTCGGCGTCCTCGACGACGCGGCGGGCGTCCTCGCCGGCGGTGGCGATGAGATAGCCGGTCAGGGTCATGCCGCGCAGACGGGCGGCACGCTGCATCTGGTCATAGACCTGGACCGGGACGCGCGCTTCCAATCGGGCGGTCTCGGCTTCGATTTGGGGCTTGGGCATGGGGGCCTCCTTCGGTTCTAACATATACGGCATAATGCCGTATTATTCAAGACGGATCAAAGCCCCAGTCCGATCTGCCGATTGCGGCTAAAACTCCATTCGATGCCACCGTCGTCGCGGCGGACGCCGCTGATATGTTGGTCAAGGCGCTTCTCCAGTGCGGGTTGCCAGGGCACGAGCTGGAAGCCAAGTCCGTCCTCGATCATGGCGAAGCGCCCGCTGGCGAGATTGGCGACACCTGCCAGCCGGCCGGAGACATATTCGCCGGACCCAGACGGGCTGTAGGTCAGCCCCCGCTCGGCGGCGATCTCTTTGCCGACGCGATCGATCTCCTGGCGCTCCAGCGCGGCGATCGTGCGCCGAGGGATGGCAATGAAGCCGTCCTTCACGCTGGCATGGCCCATTTCGACGAGACGCGCGGCCCGCCGGTCGAGCGCGGCGTTCACCTGCTGGCCTAAGCCGGTTCCGGCAAGGGGCAGATGGTCTTTCGCAACCAA
>DAICZL010000008.1 GCA_027311165.1 bacterium | reverse complement strand
GCCCACCCCCGAGCAGCAGCTGATCCGCGCCGAGATGGCGCTGGTGCCGGTCCCCGGCCTCGCCCGCCCGCGGGAGACCGAGCTGTTCGGCGGCCCCGAATGGAACCGGCTGGAAGTGGCGCTGCGCCTGCCGGACGGGCTGTGGCTGACCGTTGCGATCGACATGCCGCGTCCCAGCCCATGGCATTCCACCACCTTCCTGATCGCCTTCCTGCTGATGACCGCGACCGCCGCCCTGCTCACGCTATGGGCGGTGCGGCGGCTGACCGCGCCGGTACGCACCCTGGCGGCGGCGGCCGAGGCGCTGGGGCGGGATGTCAACGCCCCGCCTCTGCCCGAGGACGGCCCCTCGGAGGTCGCGACGGCGGCGGCGGCGTTCAACACCATGGCCGGCCGCATCCGCCGCTTCGTGCAGGACCGCACGTTCATGCTGACCGCGATCGGCCACGACCTGCGGACCCCGATCACCCGGATGAAGCTGCGCGCCGAGTTCATCGAGGATGACGAGCTGCGCGAGAAGATGCTCGCCGATCTCGACGAGCTCGCGGCGATGGTGGGGGCGACCCTCGCTTTCGGCCGCGATGTCGGCGGCAACGAGCCGGCGGCGCCGCTCGACCTCGCCGAATTGCTGCGCACCCTGCTCGACGATGCCGCAGACATGCACCCGGAGGTTGCGGCTGCGCTCCGCTATGAAGGGCCCCAGCACCTGACCATCCGCACCCGGGCGGTGCCGCTCAAGCGCGCGCTGGGCAATCTGATCAACAACGCCGTGCATTACGGCGGCGGTGCGAAGGTGCGGCTGCAGCCGCCGCGCCAGGGCATGATCACGATCGAGATCGATGACCACGGGCCGGGGATCCCGCCCGAGGAGCTGGAGCGGGTGTTCCAGCCCTTCCACCGGCTGGAGGAAAGCCGCAACAAGGAGACCGGCGGGGTGGGGCTCGGCCTGCCGATCGCGCGCAATATCCTGCGCGCGCATGGCGGCGATGTGAGCCTGGAAAACCGGCCCGGCGGCGGGTTGCGGGCGTTGGTGTCGCTGCCGGGCTGACGCGAGAGAGGATCAAGGCAGGACCCTGGGGTCTGCCCCCTGACCGATCGGGACCCGTATCCGTCGGGGCTGCCCCCAGCGAAACCGATGTCCGGCGAAACGGGTCCGGGCTCCGGGGCCCGATCGGGTGCACCGACAGGACAGGGTGGGGGGAGCCGTGCCCTGGCCTTGCCTTCCCCCTGCACGCATGGCACCCAGCAGAGGCATGGACGGGTACCGGATCCTGCATTGCGCCGATCTGCACCTGGACAGTCCTCTGCGCGGGCTGGAAGCCGACGCACCCGCCGCGCGCATCCGTGCCGCCACGCGTGAGGCGCTGGTCAACCTGGTCGATCTCGCCTTGGCCGAGCAGGTGCGGCTGGTGCTGATCGCCGGCGATCTCTACGACGGAGACTGGCAGGACTGGCGGACCGGCCTGTTCCTGACCAGCCAGATCGAACGTCTCTGCCGGGAAGGCATCCGCATCGTCGCGATCCGCGGCAACCACGATGCCGAGAGCATCATCTCGCGCCATCTGCGCTGGCCGCAGGGCGCGCGGATTCTGGCCGCCGACCGCGCCGAGACGGTGGTGTTCGACGATCTCGGCCTGGCCGTGCACGGCCGCAGCTTCGCCACCCGCGAGATGCGGGAAAACCCGGTGCCCGGCTACCCGGCGCCGCTGCCGGGGAAACTGAACATCGGCCTGCTGCACAGTTCGGTGACCGGCCGGCCGGACCACGCGCCCTATGCGCCCTGCAGCCTGGAACAGCTCGCCGGACACGGCTACGCCTATTGGGCGCTGGGCCATGTCCACGCGCGCGAGACGCTGTGCCGGGATCCGTGGATCGTCTTTCCCGGCAATCTGCAGGGCCGGCACGTGCGCGAAACCGGCGCCAAGGGCGCGAGCCTGATCACCCTGCGCGACGGGGCGGTGGCCGAGGTGACGCACCGCACGCTGGACGTGGTGCGCTGGGCGCGGATCGAGATCGACCTCGCGGGTGCGGCCGATGAGGATGCGGCGCTCGATCGCGCGCGCGATGCCTTCGCCGGTGCGATCGATGCCGCCGGCGGACGCCTCCTCGCCGCGCGGGTCCATCTGCACGGCGCGGCACAAGCCCTGGCAGGGCTGATCCGCGATCCGGCGCAGACGCGGGCGAAGCTGCTGCGCGAGGCGCAAAGCCAGGGCGGGCCGGAAACACTGTGGCTGGAACGGGTGACGATCGCCCCCGCCCCGGCGCGGCCTGCGAC
>DAICZL010000004.1 GCA_027311165.1 bacterium | reverse complement strand
CCATACCGATATTTCGGCGGGCCTGGCATTCCGGGAAAGACGCCGGGGGGAGCGCAAGAAATGAAGATCCTCGTGATGTTCGGAAGCAAGAGCGACGCGAATATCTACGAGCCCCTCAAAGCGCGTTTGCTGAATGAAGGGCACGAAGTGGATTTCCGCATGATCTCCGTGCACCGGGGGCCCGAGCTGCTCGACCGCACCCTGGCGGCGGGGCAGCGGGCGCTGGTGCTCTGCCGCAGCGAGGCGCTGGTGGCGGAGCTGTACCGGGCGCTGTGGGAGTGCGAACAGCCCGACTGGCTGCCGCACGGCACCGCCGCCACCGGCGATGCCGATCTGCAGCCGATCTGGATCGCGACCGAGGATACGGCCCCGAACGGAGCGCGCTTCCTGTTCCTGGTGGACGGTGCCGAGACCACACGGCGTGATGCCTTCAGCCGAATCTTCGACCTGTTCGACGGCAACGATGCAGCCGCGGTGGCGGCGGCGCGGGCACGCTGGGCGGCAGCGCGCGCCGCAGGGTGTTCGCTCACCTACTGGCAGCAGGGCAGCAAAGGATGGGAGCGGAAAGGGTGAGGCAAGGCCAGGGGCTGTGCCGCCCGACGCCGCCTCGGGAAACCCGATGGGGCAGATTTGACCGGCCCGGACCTGAACGGTCCGGATCGGTCGCTGCGCCAGAGCAAAATCCGATCAGACGGGATCAGCTGATCGGAGGACGTCGCCCGGTGAAATAAAGAGCAGGAGCGATACCCGATCGTCCATCAGATCGGCTCCCGCCCTGGGGCGCGATCGGAACCGGTTCAATCGGATCTGCGGTCCGCTCGCGCTCCGAACTCTTCTCTCTGTCGGGCAATCTTGTCGCGGTTGAAGTCAGCCCGAGGCGATGTCGCGCCCGCGGGCAGCGACCCCGCATCCGCTGCGGGGTTCCCGGCGGCGTGCGGGGCAAGAGGCCCTGCCGGGCGGGCCGGCTCTGTGGTAGGGGAGAGTGGAACGGGCGGGGGCGGCGTCGCGCCTGTTCGCGGTCCGGGCACCGCCGGCCGACGGGCAGCGGCCCGGCACTGCCGCTTTCCGCGCCGCATCACGGGAGGAAACAGAACAATGACTCGGGAACCAGACCATGAGGGTCGCGCCGCGATCAGCCGCCGCGATTGTCTCGCCGCCGTCGCGCTCACCGCCGCGGGGCTGATCACGCCGGCCGCGCGAGCGCTGGCAGCGGAGACCGCGGCCCCGGTCTTCGTCTATGTCGGCTCCTACACCATGGATCCGCCCGGCGGGGGCAGCAACAATCCGGTCGGGCTGTCGGTGTTCCGGTTCGATCCGGCCACCGGGGCGCTGGCGCCGGTGCAGCAGGTCAAGAGCGCCAACCCGTCCTTCGTCGCACTCGATCCGAAGCAGCGGTTTCTCTACGTGGTCAACGAGATCGACGACTACGAAGGGAAAAAGAGCGGCTCGGTCGAAGCCTATGCGATCGACCCGAAGACCGGGATGATCACGCTGATCAACCGCCAGACCTTGAACAGCCCGATCCCGGCGCATCTGGTCGTGGACCCTGCGGGCAAGCACCTGGTCGTCGCCAATTATATCGGCGGCGATTTCGTCGTGCTGCCGATCGCGGCCGATGGCAGCCTCGGCCCGGTGAGCGGTGTGCTGAAGGACAGCGGCCACGGCCCGAACGCCGCGCGCCAGGAAGCGCCGCATCCTCACAACGTGGTGTTCGACCCGGCCGGCCGCTTCATCGCCGCCGCCGATCTCGGCACCGACCAGGTGCAGACCTTCCGCCTGCAGGATGGCGGCCTGGCGCGGGTCAGCGCGGCGCCCGCCGCCCCCGGTGCCGGACCACGACATATCGCGTTCGCCCTGGACGCCAAGCGGCTCTATGTCGTGAACGAACTGAACGCGACGGTGACGGTCTACGCCTATGACGCCGCCACCGGAACCATCGGCAAGACGCTGCAGACCATCTCGACCGAGCCGGCCGGCTATGCCGGGCCGCACAGCACCGCCGAGATCGCGGTCCATCCGTCCGGCAAGTTCCTGTACGCCTCCAACCGCGGGCATAACAGCATCGTCGGCTACCGCATCGATCCCGCGACCGGGCTGCTGTCGGTGATCGGCTATGCCGGGCAGGGCGTGAGCTTCCCGCGTAATTTCGTGATCGATCCGAGCGGGAAGTGGCTCTATGTCGCCAACCAGAAAGGCGACAACATCGTGCAGTTCGCGATCAACCCGGCGAGCGGCGAGCTGACGCCGACCGGGCAGGTGACGCCATCGATCACACCGGTGGCGATGGTGTTCCGCACGCCGATGTAAGCGTGGATCCCGGGCCCGGACGGGTCGGGGGGCAAAAGGCAAGGCCAGAGGGCTCCGCCCCCCATGGCCCATTGGCAAACCGACCAGGGACCAGCGGTCCCTGGACCGGTCATTCCCTTGGGGTATCCCCCCGCCGAAAGGGGTCCGGGGCCAAGGCCCCGGTGGGAGTCCAGAGGGCGAAGCCCTTTGGCCTTCCTTGCCCCCCGCCCGCGCAACGAACAAGATCGCCCGCAACCGACGGGGGGACATGCGATGGAGAGGGATTTCACGCCCGAACTGGCGGCATTCCGCGCCGAGCTGCGCCACTTCATCGCCGCCCATCTGCCGGCCGATCTGCGCGAGCGCATGCGCCTCGGCCATCCGGCCGGGCGCGAGGACATCATCGCCTGGCAGCGCATCCTGAACGCCAGAGGCTGGGCGACCCCCTCCTGGCCGCCCGCCTTCGGCGGCCCGGGCTGGTCGGGGGTGCAAAGGCTGATCTTCCTCGACGAGCTGGCCCGCGCGCCGGCGCCCGAGCCGCTGGCCTTCAACGTCACCATGCTGGGTCCGGTGCTGATCGCCTTCGGCACGCCCGAGCAGCAGCAGCGTTTCCTGCCGCGCGCGGCCAATCTGGATGATTGGTGGTGCCAGGGCTTCTCCGAACCCGGCGCCGGCTCGGACCTCGCCGCGCTCGCCACCACGGCACGGCGGCAGGGCGATCACTACGTGGTGCAGGGGCAGAAATGCTGGACCACCCTCGCCCAGCACGCCAACTGGATGTTCTGCCTGGTGCGCACCGATCCGGCGGCGAAGCCGCAGGCGGGCATTTCCTTCCTGCTGATCGACATGGCGAGCCCCGGGCTCAGCGTGCGCCCGATCCGCCTGATCGACGGCAGCGCGCATGTCAATGAGGTGTTCCTCGACGAGGTGCGG
Source organism: bacterium (assembly GCA_027311165.1). Classification (GTDB taxonomy): domain Bacteria; phylum Pseudomonadota; class Alphaproteobacteria; order Acetobacterales; family Acetobacteraceae; genus DAICZL01. Next base: position 1,777 of record DAICZL010000004.1, on the reverse strand, counting down.
GTGCCGGTGGCGCTGCGCGTCGGCGCCGAGAATCGCGGCTGGGAGATCGCCAAGTTCCTGCTGGGCAACGAGCGCGCCGGCATCGCCCGCGTCGGCCGCACCAGGGAGCGGCTGGCCCGCGCCCGCGAGCTGGCCGGGGAAATCCGCCAGGGCGGACATCCGCTGATCGAGGACCCGGTGCTGCGCCACCGCATCGCGGCGCTGGAGGTGGAGGTGCAGGCGCTCGAAATCACCCAGCTGCGCCTGGTCAGCGCGGCGGAGCGCCTGCCGCCGGGCGAGGCGGATCCGATGGCGTCGGTGCTGAAGCTGAAAGGCGCGGAATTGCAGCAGCGCGCGGCGGAACTGCTGCTCGATATCGCCGGTCCGCAGGGCCTGGCGATCGCGCCCGATCCGTTCGCGAACGCACCGGACGGGATCGCGGGCGCGGATACGGTGCCAGATTGGGCGGCGCCGCTCGCGCCCGCCTATCTGTTCTCCCGCGCCTACTCGATCTATGGCGGAACCAACGAGATCCAGAAATCCATCCTGGCGCGATCGGTGCTGGGGCTGTGACCGGCCTGTCGCCGACCGAGGAACAGCGCCTGCTGGCCGACGCCGTGTCGCGGCTGCTGGGCGATCACTATGATTTCGCCGCCCGCCGCCGCCACGCCGCGGCGCCGGAGGGCTGGAGCCGCGACATCTGGGCGCGCTTCGCCGATCTCGGCCTGCTCGGCCTGCCCTTCGCCGAGGCCGATGGCGGGTTCGGCGGCGGCGGGATGGACCTGCTGGTGGTGATGGAGGCGTTCGGCCGCGCCCTGGTGCTGGAACCCTATCTTGCGAGCGTGGTGCTGGCCGGCGGGGCGGTGCGGCGGGCCGGCGACGCGGCCCAGCGCGCGGCGATCCTGCCGCGCATCGCCGCCGGCCGGCTGGTGATGGGTTTCGCCCATGCCGAGCCGGCCGCGCGCCACCGGCTGCGCCATGTCGAGACCGGCGCGCATCGCGACGGCTCGGCCTGGCGGCTGAACGGCGCCAAGACCCTGGTGCTGAACGGCGACAGCGCCGAGATGCTGGTTGTGAGCGCGCGGCTTTCCGGCATGGCCGAGGATCCGGACGGGCTCGGCCTGTTCCTGCTCGATCCGGCGGCACAAGGTGTCTCCCGCCGCGGCTACACTCTGCTGTACGGCAGCCGTGCCTGCGAGCTGGGGCTGGACGATGCACGGGCCGACGCGGCGCTGGGCGCGCCCGGCGGCGCCGGCCCCGTGATCGCGCAGGTGATCGATGAGGCGATCGCGGCCCTGGCGGCCGAGGCGGTGGGGGCGATGGCGGCGGCCCAGGCGCTGACCATCGAGCATCTGAAGACCCGCCGGCAGTTCGGCCGGCCGATCGGGCAGAACCAGGCGCTGCAGCACAAGGCGGTGGACATGCTGATCGCGTTGGAGCAGGCGCGCAGCATGGCCCTGCTTGCAGCCTTTCGGTCCGGGCCGGCGGCCTGGCGCGAGGTGGCGGCGGCGAAGGTCCAGATCGGCACCGCCGCAAGGCTGATCGGCGAGGGCGCGGTGCAGCTGCATGGCGGGATCGGCATGACCGAGGAATATGCGGTCGGCCATTATCTGCGCCGGCTGATGGTGATCGAGCAGTTGTTCGGTGATACCGCCTGTCACCTCGGGCGGCTGGCGGGGTAGGACAGGACCGAGGCTTCGCCCCACGCGCACAAAGACCAGGCGCGGGCCCGGGCCTGGCGGGTTCCGACCAGGGCAAGCCGCTGACGGCGAGCGGCCTCTTTGCGCTGAGGGTGGGG
>DAICZL010000003.1 GCA_027311165.1 bacterium | reverse complement strand
GGGCCACCGTGGCCACCGGGGCCAGCCCCGCGATGGTGACACCGGAGACCGTCGCGAGCCACCATCCCGCCGGGCGCGATGCCGTGTTCGTGGCCGACCGCGGCGCGGCCGTCCTGGCCATGGCCGAGGCCTTCGCCCGGTTCGTGCTCACCCGTGCCGATCTGGCCGGGCTGATCGCCGCCGGCGGATCTGGCGGCACGGCACTGGTCGCCCCGGCGATGCAGGCGCTGCCGGTGGGGCTGCCCAAACTGATCGTCTCGACCGTCGCGGCCGGCGATGTGCGCCGCTATGTCGGCGCCTCGGACATCTGCATGATGCATTCGGTCACCGATGTCGCCGGCCTCAACCGGATCTCGCGGCGCGTGCTGGCCAATGCCGCCCATGCAATGGCCGGCATGATCGGCCTCGCCGACACCACGGCCTCGGCGCTCTCCAGGCCCGCCATCGGCCTGACCATGTTCGGCGTGACCACGCCCTGCGTGCAGGCGGTGGCGGCGGCGCTGGCGGGGGAGTACGACCCGATCGTCTTCCATGCCCCCGGCACCGGCGGGCAGTCGATGGAGAAGCTGGTGGAGTCCGGGCTGCTGGCCGGAGTGATCGACACCACCACGACGGAGATCGCCGATCATCTGATGGGCGGGGTGATGAGCGCGTGGGAAGGGCGGCTCGCGGCGATCGTCCGCACCGGAGTACCCTATGTCGGATCCTGCGGGGCGCTGGACATGGTGAATTTCGGGGCGATCGACACCGTGCCCGAACGCTATCGCGGCCGGCTGCTCCACGCCCATAATCCGCAGGTGACGCTGATGTGCACCACCGCGGAGGAGAATGCGCGAATCGGCACCTGGATCGCCGCCAGGCTCGATCGCATGACCGGCCCGGTGCGCTTCCTGCTGCCGCTGGGCGGGGTCTCGCTGATCGACGTGCCGGGCCAGGTGTTCCACGACCCCGAGGCCGATGAAGCGCTGTTCGCCGCGATCCGTGCCGGCTTCCGCGCCACCGCCGACCGGCGCCTGGTCGAACTGCCCTGCACGATCAACGATCCCGCCTTCGCCGCCGCGCTGGTTGCCGCGTTCCGCGACATCGCGGCATAGTCGCGCCCGTAACGGGGAGGAAATTCAGATGGTGCGCGTGTGTACGACGAGTGTGATCGATGCGCCGGTGGCGGTCGTCTGGAAAACGATTCGCGACTTCAATGCCTTGCCGTCCTGGGTGCCGGCGATCGCCGACAGCAGGATCGAGGACGGGCTGCCCTCCGACCGCATCGGCTGCGTGCGCAATTTCCACACCAGGGATGGCGGGCATCTGCGCGAGCAGCTGGTGGCGCTGTCCGACCGCGACCACAGCTTCACCTATGTGATCCTGGAAAGCCCGCTCGGCGTGCGCAATTATGTCGCGACCCTGGCGCTGACGCTGGTGAGTGATGGCGAGCGCACCTTCGCCGAATGGACCGCCGAGTTCGATTGCGAGGCCGAGCGCGAGGCCGAACTGATGGAACTGGTGGGCCAGGGGGTGTTCCAGGGCGGCTTCACCCGGCTGAAGGAAATTTGCTCGGCCGGGTAGCGATCGCCCGAAACCAGGCGAGGCCTCTGCCCTCACCCCGCCAGGGACCTGAGG
>DAICZL010000819.1 GCA_027311165.1 bacterium | reverse complement strand
GCGCCGGCGCCGAAGCGGATGGCGATACCGCCCGATCCCGCGGTGCTGGCGATGGTGCCGGCATTCACCACCGTTCCGGCGGAGACCAGCATCGCCGCGGCATGTGCCGCCTGCTGGGTGAAGGCAATGCCGGTATTGCCCGAGATGGTGCCGTCATTGACGATCATCCCCGACCCGGCGACCACCAGCAGCCCGGTCGAGCCGCCGGCGATCACCGCCGCGTGGTCGGTGGCGCTGCCATTGGTGACAGCGCCGCCGGCGAGCAGGCTGACCGCGGGCAGCAGGCCGCTGCCGGTGGCGGCGATCGTGCCGTAATTGGTGAGCGTGGACGCCGCCGCGCCACCGAAGACGATGCCGCGATAGCCGCCGATACGGGCCGCATGGTCGGCCGCGCTGCCATTGACCACGCTGCCGCCGGTCTCCATGTCGATCGCCCCGGCATTGGTGGCGGTGATGGTGCCGTAATTGCTCACCGCCGAGCGCACCGAGCCCTGGAACTCGATGCCCTTCTTGCCGGTGATGGTGGCCAGCATGTCGCCCGCACCGCCGTTGACCACCGTGCCGCCCTGGCGGATGGCCACCCCGATCCCGGTCGCGCCGAGCCCGGCAATGGTGCCGAAATTGGTGACCGTGGAGGCGCTGGTGCCTTTGATGTACACGCCCGAGGCGCCATCGCCGATGATCCTGGCACCGGTATCGCTGGCGCTGCCGTTGACCACGCTGCCGCCGACCGCGAGGCCGACGCCGCGGCCCATGCCCGAGCCGGTATTGCCGGTCGCGAGGATGGTGCCGAAATTGATCACCTGGGTGTAGGCGACGGTCGCCTCGATGCCTTTCGATACGCCGGTGACCGAGGCCGCGGTATAGCTCGCGCTGCCGTTGGTAAGGCTGCCGCCGGCGCGCAGATACAGCCCGTAGGCGGAACTGCCGATGCCGGCGATGTGGCCGAAATTGGCGACCGAGACGGCGGTGCCGTTGGCCTCGATCCCGTTCTTGTAGCCCGCGATCAGCGCCGACTGGTCGGTCGCGCTGCCATTGGTGATGCTGCCGTCGCCGAGCAGCTTGATGCCCTCGCCGAGATTGCCGCTGGTGGTGGTCGAGCGGATCGTGCCGTCATTGACCACCGTGCCGGGGCCGCCATTGCCGATCTTCACCCCGTAGATCGCGCCGCTGATCAGCGCCGTGGTATCGCCCGCCCCGCCATTGGCGACGCTGCCATCCGAGGCCAGATGCACCCCGTACCCGGCCGGGGCCGAGAGGGTGCCCATATTGACCACCGTGCCGGCGACGCCCAGCACCGCATAGACGGCGCTGCCCAGACGCCCTGCGACGTCGACCGACCCGGTCTGGGTGATCGTGACACCGGTTCCATGGGCGGCGGACAGGGCGATACCAGCGGTGGTCGCGCTCGAGATCGTGATGTCGGACATGCAGGCTCTCCGGTCGAGTGTTTGCCCGACCGGGATAGCGGAGATTGGTTAATAAAATTGAGATCAGTCCAGATTTTGGATAATCAGTCTTGCAAACCGCTCCGGGTTGCGCCCCTACAGACCGTAGGGCAGGAGCCCCGGACCCACCACCGCGTCGCTGTCGGGCAGATCCCCGGTCCGCCAGCCACCGCCCAGCGCCTGCACCAGAGCGACGCTTGCCAGCAGCCGGCTCTGCTGAACGCTGAGCGCGCTCTCCTCATCGGCGAGCGCGGTCGCCTGGGCGATGATCACCGCGGTATAGACCACCGTGCCGGCCCGGTATTCGTTGAGCGCGATGGTCACCGCCTGGCGGGAGGAGGCCACCGCCTCGGCTTCCGCCGCTGCCTGCTGCTCGAGGATCCGCAAGGCCGAGAGCTGGTCCTCGACCTGCTGGAAGGCGGTGAGCACGGTCTGGCGGTAGAACGCCACCGTCTGGTCATAGCTCGCGCGCGCGGCGGCGACCTGGGCCGCGCGCAGGCCGCCCTCGAACACCGTCTCGGAGGTGGCCGCGCCCAGCGACCATAGCTGGTTCGCGGTCGAGAACAGCGTGCCGATCTGGTTGCCGGAGAATTCGAACAGGGCCGACAGGCTGACATCGGGGTAGTACGCGGCGATCGCGACACCGATCTGGGCGTTCAGCTGCTGCATCTGTCGTTCCGCCGCGGCGATGTCGGGGCGGCGTTCGAGCAGGGTGGAGGGCAGGCTCACCGGCGCCACCGGCACCGCGGTCGCCAGTTCGCCCGGCGGCAGCGAAAGTTCGGCCGGCGGGCGGCCGGTCAGTACCGCGATCGCGTGCTCGTACTGGGCGCGCTGGACGCCCACACTGATCGCCTGCGCCGCCGTGGTCTGCAGCTGTGCCAGCGCGGTGATCACATCGGAACGGGCGGCGGTGCCCGCGTTGTACTGATTCTGGGTGATCTGCAGCGAGTGCTGATATTCCTTGACCGTCGCGTTCAGCAGCCGCTGCAGCGCGTCGGCGGCGCGCATGTTGAAATAGGCGGTGGCGAGGCTGCCCTGCGCCGACAGCCGGGCCAGCGCCAGATCGGCGGCGCTGGCCTGCGCGCCGGCGACCTGGCTTTCCACGGTGCGGCGGATGCGGCCCCAGACATCGAGATCCCAGCTGGCGGCGCCCTGCGTGACATAGTTGCTGAACGAGCGGCTGATCCTGCTGGCCCCGCCGCCATTGCCGGTCTGAGCCCCGCTCGCTCCGACCGTCGCGGTGGGGAAGTATCCCGCCCGTGCCTCCTGCACGATCGCGGCGGCCTGGCGATAGGCCGCCTCGGCCTGGCGCAGCGTCTGATTGGAGATGTCGATGTCGCGCTCGAGCGCATCCAGAGTGGGGTCGTGATAGATCGACCACCAGGCGCCGCGATCGATCCCGTCCTGCGGATCGGCCGGCTTCCAGCCTTTCTGTTCCTTGAACGCCGCCGGCACCGGCGCGGCCGGGCGGTGATAGTCGGGACCGACGGTGCAGGCGGTGAGCGCCAGCGCCGCGAGCAGGAAGCGCGTCCGGCTCACGCACCACGCTCTGTCGCAGCCGCGGGCAAGGCCGGAAACAGGCGGCGCCAGCGGTCGCGCGACCACAGCCGGAAGCGATCGAGATACAGATACACGACCGGCGTCGTGTACAGCGTCAGCGCCTGGCTCACGATCAGACCGCCGATGATCGAGATGCCGAGCGGGTGGCGCAGTTCCGAGCCCTCGCCGGTGCTGACCGCGAGCGGCAGCGCCCCCAGCAATGCCGCGAAGGTAGTCATCATGATCGGCCGGAACCGGCGCAGGCAGGCGGTGTAGATCGCATCGCGCGAGTTCATGCCCTTGTTGCGTTCGGCGGCGAGGGCGAAGTCGATCATCATGATCGCGTTCTTCTTGACGATGCCGATCAGCAGGATCACCCCGATCAGCGCGATCAGGCTGAACTCGGTGCCGGTGACCAGCAGGGCCAGCACCGCGCCGACGCCGGCCGAGGGCAGGGTGGACAGGATGGTGATCGGATGGACATAGCTCTCGTAGAGGATGCCGAGCACGACATAGACCGAGAGCAGCGCGGCCAGGATCAGCAGCGGCTCGCGTGAGGACGAGCCCTGGAAGCTCGCCGCGGTGCCGGCGAAATCGCCATGGATCGAGGCCGGCATGCCGAGCTCGGCCATGGCCTTGCGGATCGCCACCGTCGCCTCGCCGAGGGTGCGTCCGGGCGGCAGGTTGAACGAGATCGTGCTGGCCACGAACGGGCCCTGGTGGTTGACGCCGAGCGGGATCTTGCCCGGCTCGAAATGGGCGATGGCGGCGAGCGGGATCATCGTCTCCTGCGCGGTGCTGACCGCCGCCCCGCTCGACACGCCGGCCCGGCCGGTCGCGGCGATGCCGTTGAGCTGGAGGTTGCGGGCGGTGTTGTTGGCGACCGATGCGGCGCTGGGCGCGCCGCCCTTCCGCGAGATCGCCGTGCCGGCCACCGCGTTGGTGGTGGCGGTGCCGCTCGGCACGCCGCCGGCGGTGCTGATCCAGAGCTCATTCAGCATCTGCGGGCTCTGCCAGAAGCGCGGTGCCACCTCCATCACCACGTGATACTGGTTGAGCGCGTTGTAGATCACCGACACCTGGCGCTGGCCGAACGCGTCGTACAGCGTGTTGTCGATCTGGATCGGGCTCAGCCCGAGCCGCGCGGCGGTCGCCCGGTCGATCACCAGATCGGTCTCGAGCCCGCCCAATTGCTGGTCGGAGGTGACATCCGCGAGATCGGGCAGCTTCTGCAGCGCCGCGGTCAGTTTCGGGGCCCACTCATAGACGGTGGCGGCGTCGTCGCCCTGCAGGGTGAACTGATATTGCGCGTTGGTCTGCCGCCCGCCGGCGCGCAGGTCCTGCACCGGCTGGAGGAAGAGCTGGCTGCCCGGCACCCGCGCGAGTTGCGGGCGCAGCCGCGCGATCAGCCGGTCGACCGAAATACCCCGCTCCGCCAGCGGCTTCAGCGCCACGAACACGAAGCCCGAATTGGTCTGCCGCCCGCCGGTGAAGCCCACGATGCTGTCCACCGCAGGGTCCTTCTGGACGATGTCCATCAGCTGCGCGAGCTTCTGGCGCATCGACTGGAACGAGATGCTCTGGTCGCCCTGGATGAAGCCGATCATCCGCCCGGTATCGGCCTGCGGCACGAAGCCCTTCGGCACGATCGCGTAGAGATAGAAATTGAGCCCGACGGTCGCCAGCAGCACCAGCATCACCAGGCGGCCATGGCGCAGCGACCAGGACAGGCTGCGCTCGTAGACCGCGAGCGCGCCGTCGAACACCGCCTCGCTCCAGCGGTACAGCCGCCCCCGTCCGGTGGTGGGCGCGGGCCGCAGGAACCGCGCGCACAGCATCGGCGTGGTGGCGAGCGAGACCGCGAGCGAGATCACGATCGCCATCGACAGGGTGACCGCGAATTCACGGAACAGCCGCCCGATGATCCCGCCCATCAGCAGGATCGGCAGGAACACCGCGATCAGCGAGACGCTGATCGACAGCACGGTGAAGCCCACCTCGGCCGCTCCGCGCAGCGCCGCCTCGACCCGCGGCACCCCGGCCTCCAGATGGCGGGCGATGTTCTCCAGCACCACGATCGCATCATCGACCACGAAGCCGACCGCGATGGTCAGCGCCATCAGCGACAGCAGATCGAGGCTGTAGCCGAACAGATACATCGCCGCCAGCGTGCCGATCAGCGAGACCGGCACGGCGAGGCTCGGGATCAGCGTCGCCCGCCAGTCGCGCAGGAAGACGAACACCACCAGCACCACCAGCGCCACCGAGATCAGCAGGGTGCGCTCGGTATCGGCGAGGGAGACGCGGATGGTGGTGCTGCGGTCGAGCGCCTGACGCACGTCGATATCGGCCGGCAGCGCCGCCATCAGCCGCGGCAGCACTTCTTTCACCCGCTCCACCGTCTCGACGATGTTCGCCCCCGGCTGGCGGTACAGCAGCAGCAGCACCGCCGGATGGCCGTTGGCGAGGCCGGCATTGCGCAGATCCTCGACCGAATCCAGCACCTCGCCGACATCGGACAGCCGCACCGCGGCACCGTTGCGATAGGCGATCACCAGCGGGCGGTACTGCTCGGCCCTGGTCGCCTGGTCGTTGGTATAGAGCTGGTAGCGCAGCGGTCCGTCCTCCACCGCGCCCTTGGGACTGTTGGCATTGGCCGAGGCCAGCGCCGCGCGCACGTCCTCGAGCCCGATGCCGTATTTGAACAGCGCGGCGGGGTCGAGCTCGACGCGCACCGCCGGCAGGGCGCTGCCGTTGACGTTCACCTGGCCGATGCCGTCGAGCTGCGACAGGCTCTGCTGCAGCACGGTCGCCCCCGCATCGTAGAGCTGACCGGCCGTGAGCGTCTTCGAGCTGAGCGCCAGCACCATGATCGGCGCGTCTGCCGGGTTGACCTTCCGATAGGTCGGGTTGGCGCGCAGGTTGGTGGGCAGGTCGGCATGGGCGGCGTTGATCGCCGCTTGCACGTCGCGCGCGGCGCCGTTGATGTCGCGCTGCAGGCCGAACTGCAGCACGATGCGGGTCTGGCCGAGCAGGCTCTCCGAGGTCATCTCGGTGACATCGGCGATCTGTCCCAGATGCCGCTCGAGCGGGGCGGCGACGGTGGTCGCCACCGTCTCGGGACTGGCGCCCGGCATCATCGCCTGGACGAAGATGGTCGGGAAATCGACCTGCGGCAGCGGCGCCACCGGCAATTTGCCGAAAGCGAACAGTCCGGCCAGCACGATGCCCAGGGTCAGCAGCGTGGTCGCCACCGGACGCAGGATGAAGGGGCGCGACAGGTTCACGGGGTGGACAGACCCGGCCCCGCCAGACGCGGGCCGCGCAGCCGCCTGGCGATGCGGTCGAAGGCCAGATAGATCACCGGCGTCGTGAACAGGGTGAGCAACTGGCTCACCACCAGGCCGCCGACGATGGCGATGCCGAGCGGGCGGCGCAGTTCGGAGCCGGTGCCGCTGCCCAGCATCAGCGGCAGCGCGCTCAGCAGCGCCGCCATCGTGGTCATCAGGATCGGCCGGAAGCGCAGCAGGCAGGCCTGGCGGATCGCCACCAGCGGCGAGAGCTGCTCGACCCGCTCGGCCTCCAGCGCGAAGTCGATCATCATGATCGCGTTCTTCTTGACGATGCCGATCAGCAGCACGATCCCGATGATCGCGATCACGTCGAGATCGGCACCCGCCAGCATCAGCGCGATCAGCGCCCCGGCGCCGGCCGAGGGCAGGGTGGACAGGATCGTGATCGGGTGGATGAAGCTCTCATAGAGCACCCCCAGCACGATGTACATCGCCAGGACCGCCGCCAGCACCAGCAGCAATTCATTACTGAGCGAGGATTCGAAGGCGAGGGCGGCGCCCTCGAACCGGGTGGCGAAGCTCGCAGGCAGCCCGATTTCCGTCTCGGCGGCGCGGATCGCCGCCACCGCCGCGCCGAGCGAGGCTCCGGGGGCGAGATTGAACGAGATGGTGGTCGCCGGAAACTGCGCGAGATGGTTGATCTGCAGCGGCGCCTTCTGCTGCTCGACGCTGACGATCGCCGACAGCGGCACCTGGCCGGTCAGTGCCGTCGCCGAGGGCAGATAGAGCGAGCCGAGATCGACCAGGGAGTGCTGCTGCGCGGGATCGGCCTCCAGGATCACCCGGTACTGGTTGGACTGGGTGAAGATGGTCGAGACGATGCGCTGGCCGAACGCGTCGTACAGCGCGTTGTCCACGGTCGCGGGGGTGATACCGAAGCGGGCGGCGGTGCTGCGGTCGATCTTCAGATAGGCCGAGAGCCCGTTCTGCTGGAGGTCGGAGGCGACATCGGCGAGGGCCGGTTCGGTGGCGAGCCGGGCCATCAGCCGCGGCACCCAGGTCGCGAAGGCCGTCGGATCGGCATTCTCCATCACGAACTGGTACTGGGTCGGGCTGACCGCGGTGTCGATCGAGAGGTCCTGCACCGGCTGCATGAACAGGCTCACCCCTGGCACCGCGGCGGTTTCCTGCTGCAGCCGGCGGATGATCTGGCTGGCACTCGCGCGGCGTTCGTCATGCGGGCGCAGATTGATCAGGAAGCGCCCGGCGTTCAGCGTCATGTTGGCGCCGTCCACGCCGATGAACGAGGACAGGCTGACCACGTCCGGGTCCTTCAGGATCGCCGCGGCCAGCGCCTGCTGGTGCCCGGCCATCGCCTCGTAGGAGCTGCCCTGTGCCGCCTGCGAGATGCCCTGGATCACGCCGGTATCCTGCACCGGGAAGAAGCCCTTGGGGATCGTCACCATCAGCCCGATCGCGCCGGCGAGGCTGAGCAGCGCCACGAACAGCGTCAGACCCTGATGGCGCAGCACCCGGTCGAGCAGGCGTCCGTACAGCCGGCTCACGGCA
>DAICZL010000215.1 GCA_027311165.1 bacterium | reverse complement strand
CGTGGTGGTGGTGGTGGGCGGGCTGGGGAGCCTGCCGGGGGCGTTTCTGGCCAGTCTGTTGATCGGCCTGCTGCAGGCCTTCGGGGTGGCGCTGCTGCCGGGCGCCACGCTGATCCTGGCCTTCGTGGTGATGGCGGTGGTGCTGGTGCTGCGCCCCAACGGGCTGCTGGGCCGCGACCGCGGTTCCGCCGCCCCGCGCGCCGAGGCGCCGGTGCTGGTCGCGCCGGCGCCGGCGATCCTGGGCTGGCTCGGCGCGCTGGCGCTGACGGCGGCGCTGGCGGCGCCGCTGGTCGCCGGCCCCTATCTGCTGTCGATCCTGACCGAAGCGGCGATCGCGGTGCTGTTCGCCGCCAGCCTGCATGTGATGATGGGCCCCGGCGGCATGCCCAGTTTCGGCCATGCCGCCTGGTTCGGGCTGGGCGCCTATGGCGCGGCGCTGGCGACGCAGTGGCTGGCCGCGCCGATGCCGGCCGCGCTGCTGGCCGCGCCGCTGCTGGCCGGGCTGGCGGCGGCCGGCTTCGGCTGGTTCGTGGTGCGGCTGCAAGGCGTGTATCTGGCGATGCTCACCCTGGCCTTTGCGCAGATCGTCTGGGCGGTGGCGTTCCAGTGGGACTGGCTGACCGGGGGCGACAATGGCCTGCTGGGGATCTGGCCGCCCGCCTGGGCGCTGCGCGGGTTCTACTGGATCGTGGTGGTGCTCTGCGCCGGGACGACGCTGCTGCTGCGCCGGGCGCTGTATGCCCCGTTCGGCTATGCTCTGCGCGCGGCGCGGGATGCCGGGCTGCGGGCCGAGGCGGTGGGGCTCGATCCGCACCGGCTGCGCCTGGCGGCCTTCGCCATCGCCGGTGCCGCTGCCGGCCTCGCCGGCGGGCTGGAGGCGTTCGCCAAGGGCAGCGTGTTCCCCGGCGATGCAGGGATACCGCGGTCGGTGGATGCGCTGCTGATGGTGCTGCTGGGGGGGGTGCAGACCATCACCGGCCCGGTGGTGGGCGCGCTGGCCTATACCGGCCTGTATGATGCCCTGCTGGTGGCGACGGTGCATTGGCGCCTGGCGCTTGGCGGGGCGATCGTGGGGCTGGTGCTGGCGTTTCCCGAAGGCATCGCCGGATACGCGCAACGAAGGTGGCGGGCGGCATGAGCGGCGGCAAGGCCAGGGGCTCCGCTCGTCCTCGCCCCTTCGGGACCCCCGCCGGGGCCCCGGACCGCTTCCGCCGGAGATCCCCCCCAGGGAATGCGGGTTCCGACGGGCCATGAGGGATCCCTGGTCCCTGGCGGGTTCCGGTGGGCCATCTTGGCGAAGCCCCGGCCCCGGATGAGTCTGATTTCGGTCCGCGACCTGCGCAGATCCTTCGGCGGCGTGGCCGCCGTGGCCGGCGTGTCGTTCGACCTGGCGGCCGGCGAGATGCTGGCGTTGATCGGCCCGAACGGTGCCGGCAAATCCACCTGTTTCAACCTGCTGAGCGGCCAGTTGCGCCCCGATGGCGGCAGCGTGGCGCTGCGCGGGCGGGCACTCGCCGGTCTGGCGCCGCGCGAGATCTGCGGCCTCGGCATCGGCCGCAGCTTCCAGATCACCGCGCCCTTCGCCTCGATGACGGTGCGGGAGAACGTGCAGACCGCGCTGCTCGCCCATCGTGGCGAGGTCTGGCGCTTCTGGCGTCCAGCCGCGTCCTATCACGCCGGGCCGGCCGGGGAATTGCTGGCGCAGGTGGGGCTGGGCGCGCAGGCCGACCGGCCGGCCTGGGTGCTCGCCTATGGCGATCTGAAGCGGCTGGATCTGGCGATGGCGCTGGCCGGGAACCCGGTGGTGCTGCTGATGGACGAGCCCACCGCCGGCATGGCGCCCGGCGAGCGGGGCGCGCTGATGGCCCTGGTGAAGCGGCTGGCGGCGGAACGCGGACTGGCGGTGCTGTTCACCGAGCATGACATGGACGTGGTGTTCGGCATCGCCGACCGCATCCTGGTGCTGGATCGCGGCCGGCTGATCGCCGCGGGGCCGCCCGCGGCGATCCGCGCCGATGCGCGGGTGCGCGCGGTGTATCTGGGGTCCGGCGAAGCCGGCTCCGGGTCCGGCGGAGGGCGGTGATGCTCAGCCTGGAGCGCGTGAACAGCCGCTATGGCCGGGCGCATATCCTCCATGACGTATCGCTGGAAGTGGCGGGCGGGGAGGTGCTGGTGCTGCTGGGGCGCAACGGCGCCGGCAAGAGCACGCTGATGAAGACGCTGATCGGCCTGGTGCGCGCAACGTCAGGGCGGATCCTGTTCCAGGGCGCCGATATCGCTTCGTGGGAGCCTTACCGCATCGCCCGTGCCGGCCTTGGTTATGTGCCGGAGGAGCGGCGCATTTTCGCCGGTCTGACAGTGGCGGAAAATCTGGAGGTCGGGCGCCGCCCGGCGCGGCCTGGATTGCCGCCCTGGACGCCGGGCCGGCTGTTCGCGCTGTTCCCTAATCTGGCGGCGGCGCGCGCGCGGCCGGCTGCGCAGATGAGCGGGGGTGAGCAGCAGATGCTGGCGATCGCCCGCACCCTGATGGGCAACCCGACGCTGGTGCTGCTGGACGAACCGAGCGAGGGACTGGCACCGGTGATCGTGCAGCAGATGGCGGAGGCGATCCTGGCGCTGAAGGCGCAGGGCGTGACGATCCTGCTGGCGGAGCAGAATCTGCATTTTGCCATGCGCCTGGCGGATCGGGCGGCGGTGATCGAAACCGGACGGATCGTGTGGAGCGGACTTGCGAGCGCGCTCGTTGCCGACCACGCGGCGCGCCAGAGATATCTGGCGCTGTAGCGCGATCGGCCTGGATGTCGGCCTACGTATTTGTGTAGGCCGCGTTGGTCATAGAGATGGTTGCGGGGACAGGATTTGAACCTGTGACCTTCAGGTTATGAGCCTGACGAGCTACCGGGCTGCTCCACCCCGCGGTGGTAGATTTTGATGGGGGGTCTGGAGGACCTGGCGGCGACCTACTCTCCCGCGTCTTGAGACGCAGTACCATGGGCGCTGGGGGTTTTCACGGCCGAGTTCGGGATGGGATCGGGGGCAGGCTCCCCGCCATGGCCACCAGGGCGTCCGGGCCACCCATGAATTGGGTTGGGCTGGGCGAACGAGGGACTGGTGCGTGTTTGCGTGAGGATTGTTGTGCTGTGTTGGGGTGGCGTTTTGTGCGTTTGGTCATCGTGTGGATGAC
>DAICZL010000213.1 GCA_027311165.1 bacterium | reverse complement strand
GATCAAGGTGCCTGGCCTGGCCGGCGGGTGGCGGCGGTGAGGGCGCTGCTGCGCGAAGTGCGTGACGGGCTCGCGGCCGAGTTCCGGGCGCTCGATGTCTCGGGGCCGCGTGGCGCGCAGGCGATGCGGGCGGTGGCCGCGGTGCTGCTGGCCACGCTGGCGGCGCTGGCGCTGCATACCGGCCAGCCCGGCTGGGCGGCGATCAGCGCCTTCCGCGTGACCGGGGCGGACCGCGCGGCCTCCTTCGCCGCCGGCGGCATGCGGGCATTCGGCAGCCTGCTCGGCGCGCTGGCCGGGCTGCTCGCGATGGCCTGGTTCGCCACCGACCCGCTGGCGCTGAGCGTCGTGCTGTTCGGGTTCGGCTGGCTGGCGCTGTTCGGCGTCGTGACCGGCCGGCATGTGATGGCCTGGCTGTTTTTCGGGATCACCGGCACGATGGTGGTGCTGGCGACGCTGGCCGAGCCGACCGGGGCGGTCGGTATCGCGATCTCGCGGGTGGTCGAGGTCTCGCTCGGCGTCGTCGCCGCGCGGGTCGTCGCGGTGCTGCTCCGCGCCCCGCCGGGCGGGCCGGCGGGCCCGGCGGGGTCGGCCTGGGCGGCGCATCCCCCGCTCAGCGAGGCCTGGTTCGCCGATCGCTGGCCGGCGGTGCTGCATGCCTGCCGCGGCGGCCTGACGGTGATGCTGCTGCCCTGGATCGCCGGGCTGATCCCCGCGCTCGGTCCGGCCCAGATGGCGATCACCGCGGTCGCGGTGCTGTCGGTGCCGGCGGGGGCTGTCGTGCGCGACGACCGCAGCGTGGTGCTGCGCCGGTCGCTGCACCGGGTGGTGGGCTGTCTGGCGGGGTCGCTGGTCGGGCTGCTGGCGGTCATGCTGACGGGGGCCGATCTGCTGGTCTGGCTGCTGGCGATCGCGCTCGGGGTCTGGCTGGGCGTGCAGATCCAGTCCGGCCCCTCGGGGGTGGGCTATGTCGGCACGCAGGCGACGCTCGCGCTGCTGATGACCCTGATCCAGGGCGGGCAGCCGCCGGCCTCGCTCAGCCCGGGTTTCGCCCGGCTGGCGGGAATGTCGATCGGCCTGCTGGTGCTGAGCCTGATCACGGTGCTGCTGCCGTTCGGACGGCGCCGAGGCGCGATCGGCGCCGGGCCGGCCAGCCCGCGCGAGGGCCACGCCCCCGGCCATGCCGGCTGAGGCGACGGGCGCGGCGAGCGGGGACGCAGGCCGGGTTCGCCCGGAAACCGGCCCCGGCGGTGCTGGCCGCGCCGCTCGGTCCCCTGCCGGCGGCTGGCCTGGGCCATGATCAGGGTGAGGCCGACCGGAACCGGTTTCAATCGGGTCTGCGGTCCGCGCGCGCTCCTGCCCGGTGTTCGCTCCTGCCCGGTGTTCTGGCGGGCCATTTCATCGCGGTGGAAGCCAACCCGATGCGATATTGCCCCGGCGCAACATCCGATCAGATGGAACCATCCGATCGGATAAAGCTGCCCGGTCACACACAGCGCAGGAGCGGTGGCCGGTCGTCGGTCAGATCGGCGATCGCGCTAATGGATCTCCCCCGAGCGCTGCACCGCCGCGCGCAGCCTGGCCGCGGTGAACCCCGGATCTGCGCAGACATCGAGGATCACCTTCTCCCGCCGGGTGATCAGGTCGATGGCCTCGGGCAGGCGGCGCACCGCGTCGGCCGGCACCACGACGGCGCCGTGGAAATCGGCGTGCACCACGTCGTCATGGGCGACCTGCATGCCGAACACGTTCACCTGCCGTCCGAAATCCACCAGATGCACATGGGCGTGGCTCGGCCCGATTCGGCCGCCGATGATCTGGAACCCCGGCGCCAGCATGTCGAGATCCCGGAACGATCCGTTAGTGACGCAGCCCAGCGCGCCGAGCGCCTTGTGCACCGTGCTGTGCACCTCTCCCCAGAACGCGCCATAGCCTGGCCGGTCGTCCAGATCCTGGAGCACCACCACGCTGGGCAGGTCGGCCTCGGCCACGTAGTCGTACCAGTCGAGCCGGCTCGCGACCTTGCCGCGCGGGGCTTCCCGGGCGCGCAGCGTGCCGACCCGGGCGAGCCCCACGATCGGCGGCAGCTTGCGGTCGGCGGCCACCATCGGCTCGACCGTGAAGCCGATCGCCCGGCGCTCGGGCGCCACCAGCTCGAGCCCGTTGCAGATGGTCGGGGTGTCCCATTGCCGCAGGGCTTCGAGATCGGCCAGGGTGAAGGGGCGTTGGGTCATGCGTCCTCCCGCGTTACGATGCGCCGCCACCATCGCTCGCGGCACGGCGGGCGGCAACGCGGTGGCTGCATGGCAGGTGGGCGCCCCCGTCCCCCCCGGGAAGAACCCCGGTCTGCGGGGGAACCCCCACGGAATGCGGGTCCGGGGATCTCGGGTCCCTGGCGGGTTCCCCGATGGGGGAGGGGGGCAGAGCCTTTGGCCTTGCTTTCGTCGTATCCGCAAACCGCAAGCCCGGGAGGCCCAGACCGATGCCCAGACCGACGCAAGGACGAGCGCAAGGCGGCAAGGCGCTGTATGGCGCGCCCTTGGGCATTCTGATGCTGGAGGCACGGTTTCCCCGCATTCCCGGCGACATGGGCCATGCCGGCACCTGGCCGTTCCCGGTGCTCTACCGGGTGGTTCGCGGCGCCAGCCCCGAGCGCGTCGTGCTGGGCGGGGCGGCCGGGCTGTTGCCGGATTTCCTGGACGCGGCGGCCGAGCTGGTCGCGCTGGGCGCCGAGGCGATCACCACCAATTGCGGCTTACTCTCGCTGTTCCAGGCCGAACTCGCCGCCCATGTCGGTGTGCCGGTGGCGACCAGCGCGTTGCTGCAGGTGCCCTGGGTGCAGGCGCTGCTGCCGCCGGGGAGGCGGGTG
>DAICZL010000813.1 GCA_027311165.1 bacterium | reverse complement strand
CTTCCCGGGCGCTTACTGGCGCGCCTGCGACGAGGCGCACGCCTATCCGCTGGAGTTCGTCACCGCCCTCACCTCGGCCGGCTGGCTCGCAGCCCTGATCCCCGAGCGCTATGGCGGCGCCGGGCTCGATCTCACCGCCGCCGCCGCGATCCTGGAGACGATCCACGAACACGGCTGCAACGGCGCGGCCTGCCACGCCCAGATGTACATCATGGGCACCATCCTGCGGCATGGTTCGGAGGCGCAGAAGCAGCACTGGCTGCCCGAGATCGCCAGCGGCGCGCTGCGGCTGCAGGCCTTCGGGGTGACCGAGCCGGGCAGCGGCACGGACACCACCAGCCTGCGGACCTTCGCCCGCCGGCAGGGCGAGCACTACATCGTGACCGGCCAGAAGGTCTGGACCAGCCGCGCCGAACATTCCGACCTGATGCTGCTGCTGGCCCGCACCACCCCGCGCGACCAGGTGGCCCGCAAGACCGAGGGCCTGTCCGCCTTCATCGTCGACATGCGCGAGGCGCTGGGCGAAGGCCTGACGATCCGGCCGATCCGGACGATGATGAACCATAATTCCTGCGAGGTGTTCTTCGACGACCTCCCGGTGCCGGCCGCCAACCTGATCGGCACGGAAGGCCAGGGCTTCCGCTACATCCTGGACGGGATGAACGCCGAGCGGCTGCTGATCGCCGCCGAATGCATCGGCGATGCCAAATGGTTCACCCGGAAATCGGTCGCCTACGCGCAGGAGCGGCAGGTGTTCGGCCGGCCGATCGGCCAGAACCAGGGCGTGCAGTTTCCGATTGCGCGCGCCTATGCGCAGATGCGCGCGGCGGCGCTTCTGGTGCGCGAGGGACTGGCGAAATTCGACGCCGGGCAGAAATGCGGCGAGGAGGCGAACATGGCGAAGATGCTCGCCGCCGAGGCGTCCTGGGCGGCGGCCGAGGCCTGCGTGCAGACCCATGGCGGCTACGGCTTCGCCGCCGAATACGATGTCGAGCGCAAATTCCGCGAAACCCGGCTGTATCAGGTGGCCCCGATCAGCACCAATCTGGTGCTCGCCTATCTCGCCGAGCACGTGCTCGGCCTGCCGCGCTCCTACTGACGCGGGCGCGCTGATGGCGGGTGCGCTCGACGGGCTGCTGGTGCTGTCGCTGGAACAGGCGGTGGCGGCGCCCTATTGCAGTTCCCGCCTGGCCGATGCGGGCGCGCGGGTGATCAAGGTCGAACGCAGGGAGGGCGATTTCGCCCGCTTCTACGACCGGGCGGCGAAGGGCGGGTCGAGCTATTTCGTCTGGCTCAACCGCGGCAAGCAGAGCCTGGTCGCCGATCTCAAATCCCCGGCCGACGCGGCGCTGCTGCACCGGATCCTCGCGCGGGCCGATGTGTTCATCCAGAACCTGGCGCCCGGGGCGGCGGCGCGCGCGGGGTTCGGCTCGGCAGCGCTGCGCGCCCGCCATCCCGGGCTGATCACGATGGACATCTCCGGCTATGGCGAGGCCGGGGCGTATGCCGGGATGAAGGCCTATGATCTGCTGGTGCAGGCGGAAAGCGGGCTCGCCTCGATCACCGGGCATCCGGCGGGGCCGGGGCGGGTCGGCGTATCGGTCTGCGACATCGCCTGCGGCATGGCGGCGCATGCGGCGATCCTGGAAGCGCTGATCGCGCGCGGGCGCACCGGACGGGGACGGGGGCTGCAGACCAGCCTGTTCGACGGCATGGCCGACTGGATGACCGTGCCGTTGCTGTATTACGAGGGCACCGGGGCGGCGCCGGCCCGGATGGGCCTCGCCCATCCCTCGATCTGTCCCTACGGCGCCTTCGCGACCGCCGATGGCGCGCTGGTGCTGATCTCGATCCAGAACGAACGGGAATGGGCCGGGTTCTGCTGCGACTTCCTGCGCGATCCCGCGCTCACGCTGCAGGCGGGGTTCGAGAGCAATGTCGCGCGGGTGGCCAACCGCGCCGTGGTGGATGCGCGTATCGGCGCCACCTTCGCCACGCTCGATCGCGCGGAGGCGACGGCGCGGCTGCGCGCTGCGGGCACCGCTTTCGGGCTGGTCAATGATATCGCGGGGCTGGCGGCCCATCCGGCGCTGTGGCGGGTGGCGGTGGCGACGCCTGGCGGGGAGGTGGCGATCGCCGCCCCGCCGGTGATCGACACCGACGCGCCCTGCGCGCTGGGGGCGGTGCCGGCGATCGGGGCGGACAGCGCGGCGATCGGGGCCGAGTTCGCTGAGTGAGGCGGGGCGAGTGTAGCAATGCGGAGCGCGGGCGCAGACCCGACTGATGATCGGCTTCTGCTTCTATCCCCCCCGCCTCACCCCGCATCCAGCAGCGACAGCGCGGCTTCCGGCCCGGCCAGCAGTTCCACCAGCCGCGCCCGGTCCACCAGGGTCAGTTCCGGCCGATCCGACGCGCCCGCAAGGGTGGCGGCCGCGCGCAGCTGCGCCTCATAGACCTCGCTGCCGCCGAGGCGCCGGGCCGCGGCGTCGAAGCGCCGCAATGCCCGCAATTCGGCCTCCAGCACCTGCGGATCCAAGGGCTTCTCGTCCGCGCCGCGCAGCGGCCGGGTCACCACCTCGTCCAGCGTCAGGGTGAAGCGGCTGCGGCAGGAGGTGTCCAGGCGGCGGCGGATGGCGTCGATCTTGGCCAGCCGGTCGGGGCGGGGGCTGTCCTCGCCGAGTTCGCCCAGCAGCCCCGCGACCTCGCCGATCCTCCCGGCTAGATCGGCGAGATCGGCGCCCGGGTCGGTCAGGGTGGCGAAGCCGCTGCCATCGAGTTGTTCCAGCGTCATCCCCACGGCACGGTCGATCCCGACGCGCAGCGCCTGGCCGTAGCTCGCGCTGCCCGCCTGGCGGGACAGGCGCAGCAGATCGCCGGCGCAGGGCAGACGCGCGAGCAGCAGCGCCAGCAGCAGCGGCAGCGCCTCGGGGAATTTCGTTGCGGTCGCCCCGATGATCGGTTCGATCTGCCTGGCCGAGGGGGCGGATTGCAGGGCCCGCCCGTCCCTGCAGGTCTGCGCCAGGGGCTCGATCGCCGCGGCCTGGGCCAACAGTGCCGCGACCCCGCGGGCCAGATCGCGATGATCGGCGGGCGCCAGTCCGGTCTGCTCGGTCCAGTCCGCCGCCGGCCTGGCATCGGCCAGGATCGCCGCGGCGCTGGTCCATAACGGCGCCCCGACCCGCTGGATCAAGCAGGTCTCATCGGTGGTGTGCCCCTCGATCGCCGCCTCGATCGCGGCCCCGTCGGCTCCCATCGCTGCCAGGACCTGGGCGGCGAGCGGCAGGATACAGGTGCGCGGCAGCAGCAGGGCACCCCGCCGCCACTGCGCGGCCGGCACGATCAGCGGGTCGAGCGGGTAGAACAGCAGCCGGGGAAAGCGCAGCTTGCGCGGCGGGCGCAGCCGCGCGAGCCGCGGCCGCAGCGGGGCGATCAGCGCATCCATCGCACCGCGATCGGGCAGCAGCTCGATCATGTCGACCACCCGCCGCACCTGCGCGTCGCCCGCGGTCACCAGGCCGCGCTGCAGGGATTTGATCTCCGCCGCGCCTTGGGGTGGAGCGCTCATGTCCCCTCCGCCCCGCCGGCGCGGCGACCGCAGGCACCTTGTCTTCCCCTGGTCTGCCCGCCCTCGTGTCGGCCTCGGTGCATCCGATCCCCCATGCTCAAGCCGCCAGCGCGCGCAGATGTTCGTTGCGGGCGATCAGATCGAGCACGGCGGCACCGGTGCGCCAGTCCTCGCCCAGCTGGATCGAGCGGCGGAACCGCGTCGAGAGGTCGGTATCGACGGCGAAACCCACCCAATCCCCGGCCTCACGCGGGATCACCGGCACCATCAGCGCGATCTCGGCCAGCGCCTGGCGCCGCGCCGGCTCGGTGGTCGCCTGCTGCCACAGCAGGCATGGCTGCTCCCAGCCGTCGAGCAGCCAGTCGGGCCGGCCGACCAGGCGCAGCAGCGGCTCGCTCGCGCGATGCCAGCGTTCCAGCAGCGCCGGCAGGGAATCGACCAGCGCCCGCGCCTCGGCCAGGGTGGCGCTGGCGCACTCGATGGTCAGCGCGGCCACCTTGGAGACCATCTCGGCCATGCCGCCCAGTTCGGGATCGGCATCCACCGCCCAGCGCGCGGTCTCGTCGCGCAGCAGGGTCAGCGCGGCGATCATCCGCGCGGCCCGCGACCGCCCGGCATGGCGGCCGACGCCGATCGCGGAGAACGGGCCGGCCAGCTGTTCGAGGCTGGCCGCGACCTCCTCGGGCGAGAGTTTCAGCCTGGGCGCGATGCGCATGATCGCCCGCCGCGCCCGCTGCTCGACCATGGCCGGGCGATCCTGCTCCGGCGGCGTCGCGTTCTCCCCCGTCGGTTCCACCTGCTGGACCAGGGCGAGCAGCAGCAGGAAATTGGTCAGCAGACGCTCCTGCTGCTCGACCTCGCGGTTGGCGCGGGCCGCTTCCATCGCCTCCCGCCCCGCCAGGCCCTCGGCCGCGATCTCGCGCGCAGCGGCGCGGATCGAGGACGGGGTGACCAGGCGCAGCGCGGCGATCGCCCGGTTGAGCCGCTCGTCATGCAGGGTGGGGCGGCAAAGATCGGTCACCCCGCTCCAGGGCAGGACATACACGCCCTTCCCGCCCGAGGGGCTCGGCACGATCAGGTCGAAGCCGTTGCGATCGGACGGGCGGGCGCGGGCGCCCATCAGCATCGGCGTGGTGAACGGCACGCTCGCGCCCCGCTCGACAAAGGTCGTCGGGTGATAGGACTGGACCAGGACCGGCGAAGAGGCGCTCATGCGGATACCGGATCGTACGGGGCGCCCACGGCGAAGCCGCGGGCCCGCGCAGTGTCAGGCCCGACGATGAACAAGCCATTGACGCAGGTGCAGCAAAGACCGGTTCAGCGGCCCTTGAACACCGCCGGGCGCCGCGCCAGGAAGGCCTGCCAGGCCGCCTGGAAATCCGCGGTCTCAGCAAAGCCGTTGGCCTCGGCCTGCTCGGCCGCGCTCAGCGGCAGCTCGCCGCGCAGCCGCCGCAGCGCCGCCTTGTGGAAGCGGGCCGAGAGCGGGCTGCCGGTGGCGATGCGCGCGGCCAGCGCCAGCGCCTCGGCCTCGACCTCCGCATCGGGGGCGAGGCGCGACAGCAGGCCCTTCTCATAGGCCTCGCGGCCGGTGAAGATGCGGCCCTCGATCAGGATCTCGGCGGCCACACCGGTGCCGGCGAGCTGGATGATCGGGTCGATCTCGGCATAGGGATACCAGATCCCCAGGTTGCGGGCGGTGATGCCGAAGCGCATCCCCTCTCCCCCCACCCGGAAATCGCACATCGTGGCGA